>JASLEL010000447.1 GCA_030151145.1 Aquirhabdus sp.
CCGATGGATTAGGCATCTGACTTACAAGCATGCTACACACCACTGCCTTTTTTTCTTCGGCCTGATTTGCTTGCAGGCACGGCTTCGCGTTCAGCCTTGATCCGGGCCAGCAGTGCTTCAGCACTATTTTCACCGCTAATCAGATCAGGATTCTGTGTACGCCACTCGGCGGTGAGTTCGCCGCGAAAGGCCTTGGCAAGGATGGATTGGGTGAGGTGATTGACCCGCGCTTGGGCATCTTTGACGCGCTGCTCAATCTGATCGGCGTAGGCAAAGAGTTGCTCGACACGGCGGACGATTTCCGTTTGCTCTTCTTTGTGAGGTAATGCGAGATGTAAGGACAGCCATTCCGGGAAATATATAGTTGTATGAGTTGTTCCTTTCCCAAATCGAAATAATGATTCTTTTTCCGCAACAAATAACCATTTCAACCAGTCTGGGTTGATCACTCTAGATGGTACCCAATTGACAAAATCTTGGCTTGTCGCCATAGGCTTTCCTAACCGAACAACATAGCCAACTGACGCGGTTCTACTCACACATACTGTATCGACAGGTAATAGCCGAGCAGCAGAATTAGCCAACCCCAAAGAGTTAGTCTTTTGTTCAGACTCCATGATAGTTTTTGCGTGATTCATTTTTGCATCGCTTATCCCAATCCAATCGATATCTCCACCCCAATATTCTGGATGTGATCGACTCGGGGTATGGCCAGACTCCAGCCGTGCTATATCAACAATAGGAATCCAATCCCAAGCAGGTACAACATTTTCGCTTGGTTTTCCAACAGCAGTAGCATGAACTCCTTGTATTTGCGCCATAGATCGACTTGCGTACCGAGCCGGCTTTGGCAAAGGCATAAAATCCCTCATCATTTGTTTAGTTGTTTTTTCTTGATATAACTCCCTCCAATCTGATGTTAAATTACCAGACATAGCAAACTCTAAAACTGACTGACGAAAGCGCTTGAGTATCTGCGGAATCCCATCTAGACGGACTTTAAGGTGATCGACTTGCGCCAACAGATCGTCGAGGATGGTGGCGATTTGTTGTTGTTCGGCGAAAGATGGGAGAAAAATTTCATGTTCTTTAATCAGAGTCTGAGAAATATTTGGCTGAGCACCGCCCTTACCTTTGGCAATAAAACTATCTTTTTCATTACGAATCAGATAATACAAAAAAAGAGTATTTGTAGCCTTTCTCGGCTGGCCAACAGCACATGCCTGATTTGTAGTTGCATCTATGCCTAGAATCGAAGTTTTACCAATAGTCGCCCCATACATTGCGAGCACTACAGAACCTCTAGGGAAAAATTTTGCACTTGAATTCTGTATCGCAGCCTTTGTTATGTGTTCACTCGCTTGCATTATTACTTTGTCACCGAGATCGCCCGTTTTGACCCATGGAATATCCCCATTAAAATAATCAGGGTTGGCCCTAGACGGCGTCCCACCAGAACACCATTCAGCCACATCGTCTAAGGTGACGTTGATCCATCCTTCTGGCAGAACAAACTCACTCATCCCTGCACCTCAGCACAGTCCAGCCCTAACGCCGTCGCAAGCAATCCCTTCTGCACTTTCGCCTCATCCCCCTTCCCTAGCGCCGCCATCAAAGCATCAAGCTCTCGTAAGGCCTCTGTCAGTTCGCTCATCGCCTCCGCCGCCAACTCATCCGGATCAGGCAGACTAGCAGCATCCACGCTGTCATTATCCTTAAGCCAGCTAATATCCAGACTATCGCCCTTATTCTCGCGTATCCACTCTCGGCTAAAGACCCGCCAGCGGCTATGCTCAATACTCTGCACCTCCGCAGCCGTAAACGACCACTCACCCTCTGTCCGCACACTGCTGCCATCCGCCCGCTCACCATACACCTGCTCAAACTGTGCCAGATGCGCCTGGCCAAATGGCGTCCGCTTGCCAAAGCTTGGCATATTGGTACGCAGATCATAAACCCAGACGTTCTGCGTGCAGTTCTCATCCTGATGTTTGTTGACGGCTGATCCCTTCTGAAAGAACAGTACATTAGTCTTCACACCCTGTGCATAGAAAATCCCTGTCGGCAGACGCAATATCGTATGCAGATTGCACTTATGCATCAGATCGCGACGAATCTCCGTACCCACACCCGTCTCAAACAATACATTATCCGGCAATACCACCGCAGCCCGACCACCCGGCTTGAGCCCGCGATAGATATGCTGCAAGAAGGCTAATTGCTTATTGCTGGTCTTATACGTCAGGTCATCACGCGTGATACTGGCCTCACCGCCTTTAGCCGTACCAAACGGCGGATTAGCCAGAATGACATCCACCTTGGCCAGTCCAGCACCCACCTGGCCCAAGGAATTGCCAAGATGCACTACCCCCTCATCATCCCCCTCCATGCCATGCAGCAGGCAATTCATCAACGCCAGACGCCGCGTGCCAGGCACCAACTCCACACCGAGGAATGCTTGATTCTTTTGGAAGGTTTGAGCCCTAACATCCAGATCATAGAGGTTGTCCGTCAGATTCTTGATATAAGCATCTGCCGCAATCAAAAATCCGGCCGTCCCTGCTGCCGGGTCTTGGACAGTCTCACCCACCTGTGGCTGGATACAGCGCACAATGCTGTCAATCAAAGCTCGCGGCGTAAAATACTGCCCCGCTCCAGACTTGGTTTCACTGGCGTTTTTCTCCAGCAACCCCTCGTAAAGATCCCCCAAACCATCATCCAGCATGCTAAACCAGTCCAAACCATCCAACGTCCGAATCAACTGCTCCAAATGACGTGGCTCGCGCAAGCGTGTTTGCGCATCTGCATAAATCGCAGCGATGAGGCTATCTGTGCTACGGGATAGATCAAGCAGAATTTGTTTATAGTCATTAAGTAGATTTAGACCGGACTTTCTATTGAGATCACTCCAGCGACAGCCTGTCGGCAGTTTGTGCTTACTGAGCAAACCCTGCTCAGTATTTTCATGCTCCATCTTAATAAAGAGCAACAGGACGAGCTCTGTCACATAGTCACTGTAGTTGATCCCATCATCCCGCAATACATCACAAAGATTCCAGAGCTTTTGGACGATATCGTTATTGGTCATGATGTATTCCGTACCCAGTAGATGTAAGATTTGGGATGTACACTACCACATGTGGTTTGACTTTACGGGTTACCCGGTAACCGAATAAAAAGGAAAATGGAAATGGAGCTTTTAAGTACGCCTCACGCGATTCAGACCAAGCTGATCAATCTCTTCGATCAGTGCAAAAAAGTTTATTTCTCTGTGGCCTGGGCCACAGAGAATCATGAATTTTTCAATCGGCTCAAGAGTCATCCAAAACGTATCGCTCTAGGGGTGGTCGGCCTCGACTTTTACCAGACCAGTCCTAATTTTATTCGACAGTTCGCAAACCACAGCAACATTACCTTTGTGAGTCCAAACTCCAAAGGTGTCTTTCATCCCAAGACCTATGTATTTGAGCTGAAGGACCGATATGCACTAATTGTCGGTAGCGCTAATATGACCACAGGTGGTCTCACCAAGAATCAGGAAATCTGTGTCGTATGGTATACCGATAAAGATGACCTTACATCCCAAAGTCTAATCGATACCTTGCAGTCTTTTACCAAGTTGAAATCTCAGAAAATTGATGATGCTTGGCTCACGCTCTACACCGAACAGGTCAAAGCACATGAGAGAGCACGAAAGAAGATAGCTGGAAGTAAGAAGGCCAATGAAGTCGAAGCCATTCTCCCCGACCTTAATATAAATATTGACTGGTCAGCCTTTAGCAAAAAAGTAAAGGAGGACAAATACACGAATAGCTTTAAAGAGCGCATCGAACTCTTAGATCGCTGCCAATCTCTTCTTACGCGCAACTCCCTCAAAGACATGGACTACGCAGATAGACGACTAATAGCAGGATTAAAAGACAAAAAATCAGAGTTCGATAGTGGCTGGTTTGGTAGCTTAGAACCTAACGGGGTCGTAAAGCAGATTATCAAAGATCATTCCGATATCTTCTCAAATGCTCTTGACCAAATTCCATTATCAACCGCTATTACGAGAATTGACTTTGATAATTTCTGTAGAATCTTTGAAAAAGAGTTCTCCGCTCAGGCATTCGAAAGGGAACCTAGTATTATTTCACTCAGCCGCTTTCTGTGTATGAAGCGACCTGATTTTTTTTCCTCAATCAACAAAAAAAACTTCAGCCAACTTTCGGCGGCATTAGGTTTTAAGAAAAGGCTCACATCCGAGAGCTATTGGGAATTAATTCAATTAATTCATCAACAACCATGGTACAAAACTAAAGTGAAGAAAGAAGATCCGGATTACTCTTTATGGAAATACCGTGCCGCGATGCTTGACGCTATCTACTATGAGCACTAGCCAACCAATGGCTAGCTTGCCCATAAAAACTCTTTCAGCTCGGCAATGACAATATCCAGCTGCTGATTCAGCCTCTGATCTAGCATCTTGGCTCCGCCATCAGAGGCAAAACTTTCATTAACAAATTGCCGATCAACCACGACTTCATATGTCAGCTGTTTTGCTAAGCGGTCAAGCCATCTCCGTTGAACCGCTGTCCACGAATGCAATGAGTAAATCCTTTGCATAGCACCTTGCACCCGCTGCTCAAAAGGAATCAATGCCTCTCCTATTGCGGCGCGACGAATATGCCCGACGATGCTGGCCGCTATATCCTGATTGGTCTGATTTCGCCAGGCACTTTGCAGTTTCGCCTCGCTATAACCACCACCATCCAGCAAGAGCTTTACCTCTTTGAGTTGTTCACGCGTCAGATCTTTAGGACGGTTCACCACCACGCCCAGAGCGACCGATTGATTTAGTTTATTTTTAATAAAATCAGTAAAACTCTCTAGATAATCTTCAGGTCGCTCATACTGATCAAAGCTCTGCACCCGCGATCGAAGCTCATCCTCTCCCTCAAAAATGACTGGCCGATATTCAGAACCGATCAACAGATTCACTTCGGCCAATTGTTGCAATAATCCCTGATGCTGCTGAATAAAATGCGCAGCCTGTGCTGGTCCGAGCTTGTGCAAATGCTGATGTAACTGATTGGCTGGTACACCCCACATCCCTTCAAGTTCGTTCAACTTGGTCTTTAATTCAGGTTTGTTCTCTGCTTGCTGGGCCGCCTTGCGTAACACACGCATGATTTTTTGACTTAAGTGGGTCAATACATTATGAGCATGCGTGTCTTGACCCTGTTCGCCTTTGGTCCTTAGTGCACGTTCCAGACTCTGTTCGTCCGTCAGTTCACCGATCAACTGCTCAATCGTGATATTCGGATCTTTGACCAGAGGCTTCATGGTAGAAACCTCCTTCAGGGTCGCATACAAATCGACGGGATCATAAATGCGGAATACCGTCTTGCCAATTTCATCGCACCGGCGCGTAGCGCGACCAATCATCTGCTCATACAGGATGCGCGACTTGACCCGCCGCATGAAGACGAGATGGCAAATCTTGGGCACATCAATACCGGTGGTCAGCAAGTCTACCGTGATGGCGATATTAGGATAGCGTTCATTCTTGTACTGTCGAATCAGTTGGGTGACCCGATCGCTTTGTCCGGTGATTTTGCGCACTGCCGCTTCATTGTATTCACTGCCGTGCACCTTCTTAAACTCGGCGTCCAGCAGCCTCTTTACCATGTCTGCATGCCTATCCGTTGCACAGAAGATCATGGCTTTTTCATCGCCGAAGGGATCAAGCTCTTGCGCCAATTGGGCACAGATGACCTGATTAAATCCCTCCGTAATCACATTGCGGTTAAACGCATCAACTTCAAAGTTTAGCTCATCATCCAGTTTCGCCGCTTCGACCTCATTGGTCTGTATATTGATGACCTGAACCTCAGCCCCCTTACCGAACTGAATCCCGTTTTGCGTCAGTAGTGTCTCGTAGCGAATCGGCGGTTCGAAGTCGATCAGCCAATCATCCGCTACAGCCTCTCGATAAGAGTAGGTATACACAGGGAGAGAAAAAATCTCTGTCGTATGCTTGGCCGGTGTTGCCGTCAAAGCGATTTTGACCGCATCAAAATACTCGACCACCCGACGATAGCTGGACAGATATTGGCTCGCATCACGATTTGCTAGTTCACCCTCAGTCATCTCCTGATCCAGGGTATATCCTCGGTGCGCTTCATCAATAATAATACAATCATATTGATCAACGGGTGGTGGTTGATCCGACATCAGAATGCGTCGCACCATAGCCTGAACTGTGGCAACTTGAATACGGGTCTCCGCTTCTGCCGCCATGTCTCCCATATCCGCAATATTGTAAATCTTGGACAAGGTTTGATTCTGCTCAAGGGGCGCTTCATTAAAAACATCGAGCGCCTGTTGCCCCAATGATGTCCGGTCTACCAAAAACAAAATCCGCTTGAATCGCTCTGTTTTGAGAAAGCGGTACATCAAACCGATAATCGTACGCGTCTTGCCGGTACCCGTTGCCATCGCCAGTAAACAGTTCCGCTGATTATGCTCAAGAGCGACCTCCACAGCCTCAATCGCTTTTTGCTGATAGTCTCGTAACTTCAGGTATTCAAATCCCTCGTCTCGTAGCCTTTGTTCTGCGTCCAGCCTACTACGAGTGAGCTTATCCAGCAGACCTTCTGGAGAGTGAAATGTCTGCAAAGGCCTTGCCGTGTTACTGGGTGAGCGAACATCTCGAAACCATGTCCCAGACTGCTCAGCGAGCTGTTGAACATAGGGACGACCATTACAGGCATAGACAAAAGGGATAGAGTAAATGCCGCCAGCACCGTCAGACCAAGCGGCATCTCGTCCCTCCTGCTGCCAAGCCGACAGCATCGGTGCCATTAACTTAAAACCATGAGCGTACCGCTCTGCTTGTTGAATGCGACCGGCGACTGGGGTATTTTTCCGTTTCGCCTCAACCACACCCACTGGAGTTAGACCCGCGAACAACACATAATCTGCTGCCTGCTTGCCTATCGTCGGCCACTCCGCTATGGCCTTGTTCTTGCCTTTTTCAGGTCTGGCTCCCTTCTGGTAACTCAGCTCTTGAGTATCGGCCTCCCAGCCAGCTTCGATCAGTTGCTGGTCGATGATGATACGAGTCATCTCTTCGTTCAGTGTGAGCTGAACTGATTTTTGCTGTCTGATGGATTGCTGGACTTTTTGTTGGCTTGCCTGACTATGCTCAGCGATTTCCGATTGCAGCGCGTTGATCCGCTCCTCAAACTGCTTCCGCTGCAACATCAATTCTGCTTCGCGCTGCTTCACTTGCTGTTCAAATTGACGCGCCTCCTCATCCATGATACGGGCGAGTTCAGCGTATTCCTCCTTCTCACGAAGGGTTAGTTCTGCGAGTTGTTCATTGTGATCTTCACGTTCATTTTTTTGTTGCAACTCACCGCGTAGCTGTGCAATTTGCTTTTGCAGTTCGCCAAGCTCCAGACTCGGGTCTTTAAGCGGCTGAAATGGTGTTGCCCTAAATTTCTCGCCCTGTGATCCATAGGACTGATGAAACCAAATCGCCAGAATTCGCGCGAGCTTTAAGCCATCCAAGGCTTCTTTATGCTGCGTCTTGAACTGATGGGTAGCTTTATTGCCCTCGACCCTCAAAACATGGAATACATTGCGAATGTTTTGATCCATCTGAACATCACGACCCAGTCTGTAAAGTAAGTCCGCCTGAGTAGTTTGATCATCAAACTCAACACCACAGCGCGCAGCTACGTCTTGGGCAATGGCCTCTCCGAATTGACGTAACTTGATCAATGTGGTGTTGGGATCGCTAAAGAAAGCATATTCAGCACTGCTCACCAACTGCAAAAAGATAGGGTCATGCTCAGCCAGAAAACTGAAATTCTTCGAAGACAATACAAAACTCATTGAAGGCAAATCCTCTTAGATTCGTATCAAGCCACTACTCAGCAGGCGAACGACTGCTGCTCTAGATCATGAAAGCACCCAAAACTCTCTTGCCAATCTCCAGCAACCAGAGCACCTTCAAATAAGTTTAAAGGAACACACCATAATGAAAGATGGTCACTGAAGTGAAATACCGGCAAAGGTAGCTTAAAATTATCATTACTTGGATAAACTAGCATCATTTTCCCTTGCCCATTTAAATACTTATGCCCATACGCAAACATCTGATACAAGTCCGACTGATCAATATCGTACTTTCCTCCTGCAGTTGCCTTCAATGAATGCAACAGCTTCCACTTAGCATCTATGATTACTCGACTCATTAGACCTTGTTCAATCAGAAAATCCGGTTTGAGTAAGAACCACTCCTGCGCTGAGCCCCCTATAGGAGTATGTGAGACCAATCGATGACGTTTAGCTTGAGGGGACAGCTCGAATTCCGGTTTCAAAGATCGATTCAGACAATAGCCTAAATATTCTTCAAAAAGCTGCTCCATAGGAAAAATTAGTGCCACTCCTCGATGCTGTCCCTGCTGAAAATTAGGATTCAATTGCTCAAGAATCAACTGGCACCATGGCTTGATCAGGCGATACCCCAGCAAATACTTGCCATCCTCCCATTCGCCAATCCGAGACAACGGAATCGAAACGGGCTCAATATCAATCAACTGATGACTCAACGTATGCGCTAAGCGCCAGTTTTGATGGCTCTTGGTAAGCTTCAGCACATAATCCAGCCCTGTCCGCAATAAACGATTCTCGATTCGTTGCGGGCTAAACTCAGCATAACGAACATGAAATTGCGCCATTTTGTCTGGTGTTTGTCTTAACTGACGACTGACATCCAATTGCCCCCGAATATAGGTACACTCCTCCTCTTTATCAAAGTAATCAAACCGCAGTCCACGACGAATAAGTTCGGCAAGCTCCTTCAGGAATTCTGAAAAAATCCATTCATGTAAAGGCTGCTTCATTCTCAACAAATCCGCAGCGCCTACTTCCCGTCTTTGCAACCCCATAGATATTCTTAACATGCGCTGAAGCAAAGAGCGCAATTCGTCGATATCCTCAGGTTCGCTATGATTTGTCTTAGGTAAAATCTCTATTGCCTCGCCTGCCGGGGACTGTAGATAGCCTACTAGGCTACAGAGCTTCAATCGTTGCTTACCCTCCAAGCGAAACAGATGTGTTTTCTTTAGCCATTTCTGCTGCAACTCCAACAACCAATCAAAAGTTGCGGGCTTAATGACACCAAAACCGATGCCCTCCTGTTGCGAGTGCTCGCAGCTTAATATGGCACCCTCACGAACCTGAATAACCATGAACGATACCTTGATAAGCCGCAGGTAAAGCAAAAGCTCGCTCATTAATCCGATAACGTCGATCGAGTAGCTGAGCGGCAACATTCTGACCAAATAATTCGTTTAGGGATGGGACATCAACGCTCTTGGTAAAAACAAACCTACTTTCTTCAGACTTGGCCAAGTCATTCAGAACCCAAGCTACACGCTCATAATCATCAAAAAAATACTCGCAGAGAAGCGGCAGAATTTTGTTTCTAAATAACTCTGCAAGCATATTTTCGCGTGATTGGTGTGATAGATCTTGAGCCATCAATGGAATAAAGTAGGCATGACCGATCATGTGTTCTCTATCAAGTAACACCTCAATTCGCTGATTAATCTTTTCCAACATAGACGACAGCTGCACCCCAAACACCTCAACACTACCTAACAATTCCGGTTTGGGAGCCATTTCCACAAAACTGAATCTTCGACGTAACGCAAGATCCAGCTTCGCTAAAGATTTGTCCGATGAGTTCATTGTGCCAATTAAATATAAATTCCTCGGAACCTCGAAAGCCTTTTTTGAATAAGGCAAGATCACCGACAGCTCATCCGTTTCGCCTTTGCGTTTG
>JASLEL010000227.1 GCA_030151145.1 Aquirhabdus sp.
GGACTGGGTCTTGCGATTGTGGATCGCATGGCAAGACTATTGAACCACTCCCTGACCAGCGCATCTACGCTGGGTAAAGGCGCACACTTCATCCTTGAACTCCCGATTGCATCGCCAGTCACCCAGACGCCCCATGCCCACATACAGACACCACATCATCTGCCTCCCTTGCATGTGCTCTGTCTGGATAATGAGCGCACGATACTGGATGGCATGCAAACCTTGCTGGAAAAATGGGGCTGCAAGGTCTGGCTTGCGGCCACCCCAGATGAAGCACGGACATTGCTGGCACATGAGCACATCCACGTGCTGCTGGTGGATCAGCATCTGGATCAGGAGGAAGAAGGATTGAATTTTCTGCAGCATCTGACGCCACCGCTACCCGCCGCACTCATCACTGCCGACAGCGACCCAGACTTACCGCTACGAGTCAAAGAAGCAGGTGTGATCCTGCTGAGAAAACCGCTGAAGCCGGCAGCACTACGCGCCTTTCTGGCGACGATCAAGACGGGCTGAAAAGATTCACGGCGTTATTACAAAGCGCCATTAGACCACGCGCGGCTCATCCAGATTGAGACTGCTGATGGCAAGCACCGCCTGTGTGCGATTCTGTACGTCAAGCTTACGAAAGATCGCAGTGACATGAGCCTTGATCGTCGCCTCAGAAACATCCAGCATATAGGCGATCTGTTTATTGAGCAGGCCTTCGGCCATCATCAGCAAGACCCGGAACTGCTGCGGCGTCAGGGACTGCAGGCGCTCCGCCAGATCCATCTCATCATGGGCGCGCGGGTCCTGCTGCATGACAGGTACATTGGGCGGCAGCCAGGGATTGCCCTCCAGCACCGCGCTTAAGGCATGACCGATCTGTGCGGGGGAGGCCGACTTGGGAATATAGGCCATGGCACCGTGCGCCAGCGCTCGCTGCATCACGGACACCTCCTCATGTGCCGACACCACGATGATCGGCAACGCCGGATACTGCGAGCGGACATGCACCAGTGCCGAAAAGCCCAATGCGCCCGGCAAATGCAGGTCTAACAGCAGCAGATCCTGCTCTGGTCCACGCTCAAGCACGGTATATAGCTCTGCCACCGATGCCGCCTCACTAATCAGGGCATCGGGCAGATGGTACTGTACAGCATGAATCAAGGCATGCCGAAACAGAGGATGATCATCAACGATGAGGATGTTCATAGGCATTCGCCCGTAACGACGCAATCAAATGATCGACCACGGCAGGGTCCGCCAGTGTCGAGGTATCTCCGAGCGAGTCTAGCTCATTGGCGGCGATTTTTCGCAGAATCCGCCGCATGATCTTGCCGGAGCGCGTCTTGGGCAGGGCCGGTGCCCAGTGGATTTGGTCGGGACTGGCAATCGGGCCGATTTCTTTGCGTACCCAGTCGCGCAGTTGCACCAGCAATGCCGGACTCGGCGCTATACCGGCCTGCAAGGTCACAAAGGCACAGATGCCCTGCCCCTTGATCTCATGCGGCATCCCGACCACGGCGGCCTCAGCCACGGTCTCGTGTGCGACCAGCGCACTCTCAATCTCGGCGGTCCCCAGACGATGCCCCGAGACATTGAGCACATCATCCACCCGGCCCGTGATCCAGTAATCACCCTCCGCATCGCGCCGGGCGCCATCTCCGGTGAAATACATGCCCGGGAAGGTCGTAAAATACGTCTCGATAAAGCGCGCATGATCCCCATAGACGGTGCGCATCTGCCCGGGCCATGAGTCGAGGATCACCAGATTGCCCTCTGCTGCCCCGGACAATATCTTTCCCTCGCCATCCACCAGCGCAGGCTGCACGCCATAGTACGGCTGGCTCGCGGCACCGGGTTTTAAAGTCGGCTGCGCGCCAGGCATCGGGGCGATCAGCACCCCACCCGTCTCGGTCTGCCACCACGTATCGATGATCGGACAGCGCCCCTGTCCCACCACCTCATGGTACCAGACCCATGCCTCAGGATTGATCGGCTCGCCCACCGAGCCCAAGAGTCGCAAGGTGCTGCGATCACTCTGCCGCACATAGGCATCGCCTTCGCGCATCATGGCGCGGATCGCTGTCGGGGCGGTATAGAGGATGGTGACATGGTGCTTATCCACGATCTGACCGATCCGCGCCCACGTCGGATACTGTGGTACCCCCTCAAACATCACCGTCGTCGTGCCATTGACCAGCGGCGCATAGAGCAGATAACTGTGCCCCGTGATCCAGCCCACATCCGCCGTACACCAGTAGACATCATTGTCTTTAAGATCAAATAAATCCCGAAATGAGCTTGCCACATGCACCAGATAGCCGCCAGTCGTATGCAGTACGCCTTTTGGTTTGCCCGTGGACCCGGAGGTATAGAGGATAAAGAGCGGATCTTCTGCCGCCATCACCTCCGGCTCCGACAGCTCACTCACCGCCATGATCAGTCGATGGTACCAATAATCTCGCCCTTCTTGCATCACGACCGGACTCCCTGTGCGATGCACTACGATCACGCTCGTCACTTGCGCCGTGCCCGGCTGGGCCAACGCAGCATCCACATTGGCCTTGAGCGGTACGGCCTTGCCGCCGCGCAAGCCCTCATCCGCCGTCACCACCACGCTGGACTGACTATCCTCGATGCGGCTCGCCAGCGCATCCGGCGAGAAGCCGCCAAACACCACACAGTGCACCGCACCGATCCGCGTACACGCCAGCATCGCCACCGCAGCCTCGGGAATCATCGGCATATAGATGGTCACGCGGTCGCCTTTTTTGACGCCTTGTTTCTTCAGCACATTGGCAAAGCGGCAGACCTCCTGATGCAACTCGCGAAAGGAGATGATCCGGTGTTGCGACGGATGATCTCCTTCCCAGATGATCGCGGGTTTATCAGGATGGGTCTTTAAGTGGCGATCCAGGCAGTTGGTCGAGACATTGAGCTGTCCATCGCCAAACCAGCGGATACGAAAATCCGCCTTGCGAAACGACACATCTTTCACTTCGCTAAAGGGGGTAATCCAGTCGATCACCTGCGCCTGCTCCGCCCAAAATGCTTCGGGACTTTGCACGGATCGCTGGTATTGCTCGACATAGCGGTCCGGCGTGGTCGACGCCTGACTCAAAAAAGCATTAGACACCGTATAACTGACATTCGACATGCTGTACTTCCTTGCTCATGAGGGCATTGTTGTTATTCATGGGATCACTCAGAAGTGCATCATGCAACCGCAAGGCAGCATCAGCAATTATGCTTTGGTCGTAGATGGTGTGTTCGACAGCAGGAATAAATAACAAAAAGCCCCGGACTATCGCTAGTCTGGGGCTTTTTGATTCACCGTTTAAGGTGAGATACCACAATATGGCGCAGCGGACGGGACTCGAACCCGCGACCCTCGGCGTGACAGGCCGATATTCTAACCGACTGAACTACCGCTGCAAGGTCTCGTTAAGCAAATCATTACTGTGTCAAAGTGGCCGCACATCAGTAAAAACCGTGAAATTGGTGGGTGTTGACGGGCTCGAACCGCCGACCCGCGCCTTGTAAGGGCGCTGCTCTACCAACTGAGCTAAACACCCAATCTCATCAGCTTTTTTGCTGTGTTGCCGTGTTCGCTTAACGTGGGGTGCATTATAGAGAGTTCCGGAGCAGTGTCAACGCTTTTACAAACTTTTTGCCAAAAACACGCTCAACTGATCAAAAGGCGCGCAAACCCTGTTCTAAACATCGCCAAAACACATAATTGACTGTTTTATAATCGTTATTTTTTAATCAATCCGCACTCCTCGCGTTGATGATCCCGTAGATCAGATCGGTTCACGCGACATTCGTCCAGATCAGATAAACAGGACCATGCCCGGCATGATTTCTTCCACGACGTGTTGTATCTGCCACGGATGGCAGAAATAATCCGTTTTACCGGATCAATTAGCCCTTCTCTCCTGCATCAAACCGTACTACACTGCCATCAGGATCAGGACTAAGAGATCCAGACCATGACACGAAGAACACCTCCAAGGCTACCTTCAGTAAAAACGAAACAGGGACAGTCATGAACACGCCTATTGATGCCGCCAAGACCTTTTCCACCCGACTGCCTATCGGTCAGATCGACGAATGTTTTGCGTTGCAGGCCACCACTGCGTTGCGTCTGCGGCAATCGACCCGGGCAGAACGGATTGCGAAAATCAAACGACTCAAAGAAGTTGTGCTCGCGCACAAAGACGAGATTCTCGCTGCCGGAATGGCAGACTTTGCCAAACCAGCTGCTGAGGTTGAGCTGACCGAGATCCTGCCTGTCATCGCCGAAGCCAATGACGCCATACGCAATCTACGTGCATGGATGAGACCCAAAAAAGTCTGGCCGTCACGCATGATGTTCGGCACTTTCGGCTATACCCAATATGAGCCCAAAGGGCGCGTCCTGATCATTTCGCCGTGGAATTACCCGGTCAATCTGACCTTGGGACCGCTGGTTTCGGCACTGGCCGCCGGCAATACCGCGATCATCAAGACATCCGAGATGACCCCCCATCTGTCACAGGTCATCAGCAAGATCATTGCAGCGGCTTTTACACCCGACGAGGTCGTGGTCTTCGAAGGTGATGCCAGCGTCGCTCAGGGGCTGCTTGCGCTGCCGTTCGATCATATTTTCTTTACCGGCTCACCGGCCATCGGCAAGATCGTCATGGCAGCCGCTGCCAAGCATCTGACCAGCGTCACACTGGAGCTCGGCGGCAAATCACCGACCATCGTGGATGAGAGCGCCGATCTGAAGATGGCTGCACAGAATATCCTCTGGGCCAAATTCACCAATAACGGTCAGACCTGCATCGCACCCGACCATATCTATGTCCATGCCAAGGTCAAAGATGCCTTCGTTCAGCATTGTATCGACACGCTGGAGTCTGTCTACGGACAAGGGCAAGCGCAGAAAGACAGTCCGTATCTGGCCCGTATCGTCAATGAACATCACGCCCGTCGTGTGCAGAACCTGCTGATCGATGCCCAAACCCGCGGTGCCCGAGTGCTGACCGGCGGCGACATCGACGAGACGCAGCGCTATATCGCGCCTACCCTACTGGACAATATCCCGGACGATGCCGCGGTCATGCAAGAGGAGATCTTCGGGCCGCTGCTGCCGATCATCACCTATGATGATCTCAGTGACGTGATTGCCCGTATCAATGCCGCACCCAAGCCGCTTGCGCTCTACGTCTGGAGCAAGACCGAGGCACATATCAAGCAGGTCATGCAGCAGACCACCTCCGGTGGTGCCTGTATCAATCACTGCGTGGTGCAGTTCCTGCATGGCAACCTGCCCTTTGGCGGGGTCAATAACTCCGGTATCGGCAGCGCGCACGGCTACCATGGTTTCCTTGCCTTCTCCCATGAGCGTGCCGTGGTACGCAGCTGGATCATGCTGGCGCGCATGTTCTACCCGCCTTACAGCGATCTGACGCGTAAACTGATCAAACTCTTCATCAAGACCGTTTAATCCCGACGGATTAAATCCATTCGATATCTCAACGTCGGCGGTTCTCACCTCCGACGTCATAAAACACGACCAAACGGTCTAACTCAATTATAAAACTTACAAAGCGTTACCCATTATTTCCCGAAACTGTACTGTAAACTGATCATATTCGCACCAATATAGTTCTTAAGCGGTGCAGATGTATGCATGATTAACGTCAGCACCCATGCGACCTTGTGTGATGGTCGCAGCAAACACGATGTGCAATGTTGTAAATCACCTGTGTTCAAAAAGGAAAACGATTATGCACTTTCTATGGTTTCTACTCGTAGGTCTGATTGCTGGCTGGCTGGCTGGTATGCTGGTCAAAGGCGGGGGGTTTGGCATCATCGGCGATATGATCGTCGGGATCATCGGTGCCTTTATTGGCGGTTTTGTGTTTGAAAAGCTCGGG
>JASLEL010000267.1 GCA_030151145.1 Aquirhabdus sp.
ATCCAGATCATCCGGCGTTGGTGCACCGGTCAGCGTGGAGATACGCTGCGAGTCAGCCACACTGGCGAGCAGGCCGTATTCGGGATTGTTGATCAGCTCGCTTTCTTGGCGCTCTTTGATGGTCTCAACGGTCAGACGCAGCTGTTCGCGGATCTGGTCGTGTGGGCTGCTGTACAGGTCGGAGACGCGGGTATGTACGTCAAGAACGGTCGAGACGCCATTCAGAAAATATTCACGCGGCGCAGTCTCATAGTCCACGAAAGTCTGTGGCAGCTCGGACTCATCACGCTGGGTACAGGCGATCTTGATATCATCGGCATTGCTGACGCGATTGACGCGATAGATACCAGCCTCAACGGGCAGCCATTGCAGGAGATGCACCAGCCAGCGTGGGGTAATGGTCGATAACTGGGGGACTGTTTTGGTGGCATTGGCTAACTGACGGGCCGCCAGATCGCCAAGCGCCTGTGGTGCTGGATTTTCCTGATGTTTTGCCATGAGTGGCTCCTGTGTGAACTAAAACAGATAAAAAATAAACGCGTGGATTCTTCAG
The DNA here is from genome assembly GCA_030151145.1 of Aquirhabdus sp. GTDB lineage: Bacteria > Pseudomonadota > Gammaproteobacteria > Pseudomonadales > Moraxellaceae > Aquirhabdus. The sequence goes on from JASLEL010000267.1 coordinate 554, forward strand.
TGCCGCCAGATATCAGGCATCGCGACACATGACTGGTCGCTGACCCAAAAAAAAGACAAAAGCTCCCCTATTACGGGTCAATGCGCTTGCGCATACCGTATCCCATTCAAGGGGTTATCAAAATTTCTGTTGCAAAAACAGACTACGCGAAAAAAACTAAATCACAAAATAGAAATAAGTTATATCCAAATCCGATAACTGATTCTTTTTCGGGATACAGTGTTTTCGCCCCACCCTTGCGCCTCAGATCTGCGCTGGGCGCTGATACGAAGCATCCTGCTGGGTGATATTGCTACGCGGGGGTACACTGCGGGTTAGCCAGACATTCCCCCCCACCACAGAGCCCTGTCCGATCGTGACCCGCCCCAGTATCGTTGCACCCGCATAGATCACCACATCGTCCTCGACGATCGGATGACGCTCGTAGTCTTTTTGTAAAGTGCCGTCTTCGGCCACTTCAAAGCGCTTGGCACCAAAGGTCACCGCCTGATACAGGAGCACTCGGAGACCGATGATGGCGGTCTCACCAATCACGACGCCAGTGCCATGATCGATAAAGAACCCCTCACCGATCTCGGCACCCGGATGGATATCGATGCCCGTCGCCGAATGCGCCAGCTCCGACACGATACGCGCAAGCAACGGCACACCGAGCCGATACAGCTCATGCGCCAGTCGGTAGTAAATGATGGCCAGTATCCCCGGATAGCACAGCAAGACCTCATCCACACTGCGCGCCGCCGGATCGCCGTCATAGGCCGCCTGTACATCACTGTCGAGCAGATGACGTATACGCGGCAGCGCCAGCGCAAAGCTGTGGACAATCTGGATCGCATGCTGCTCAATCACGCTGGATGCGGGCTCGGCATTGCTGTCCACTTGTGTCGCCGTCGCCCGATAACGAGCTTCGTAATAAAGCGCAAGGCGCACCTGCTCATGCAAAGCATTGAGTGCGATGTCGAGCGTATAACCGATGTAATAATCTTCGCCTTCCTGCCGCAAATCAGCCGGCCCGAGACGCATGGGAAATAGCGCACCGCTCAAGGATTCGACCACTTCGCGCAACGTATCCCGCGACGGCAGCTCACGTCCACCAAACTCACGGGTACGATGTTGCGTCTCACGCCAGCGTGCACGTTCGGCGCGCAACTCTGCCACCACCTGCTCTAGCGGCCAGTTGGTCGTGGTACTGCGGCCACTGATATGACCCGCAATGACGCGCGACTCATTGGCCGCACGTACCAGCCATTCAACATCTGCCTGACGATGTTCGTCAGCAGTCAAAGGCTGCTGCGCCGCTTGCTCGGTCTCGATCGTTGGGCGTTGACTCATCCGCACTCTGCTCCACTATTTCTAAAAAATCCTGCGCCAAAACGCTGTTCTGGCACCCTTTAACTTATACGGACACATCGACGACTTATCCAGCCTTAGCGCAGGCCGATCTGTTACCAAATGTTCCACTCCGTCGTGATCGCCAAGGAAACAAACAGCAAACCTGCGGTAGTCTCCTTAGCCTGATATCCTTGTTAATCCTGTACCCAAGGCAGACCATCAAAACGCCAGCCGCCCGTATGACCACGCTGCCCGTGCTCATCCAGTTCGCCTTCAAAGCCTTCCAGCACGTTATACACTTGTGTGAATCCCGCATTGGTCAACGCTTCTGCAGCGGCAGCCGAACGCTTGCCACTGCGGCAAAGGAGCAGGATGAGCTGTGCTTTATCGCTCTTGACCTTGATATCGACTTCTTTGACAAAGCGCGGGTTGCGCGTCAGCGAAGTCCCGGTTGCCCACGCCACATGCTCACCGACGGGCACATGACCCACAAACTTGCGCTCTTCATTGGTGCGCACATCGACCAGTACCGCCGCATTGGACGCAATCAGTGCCCATGCGTCTTTAGGGGGCAGACTGCCCGCATAATCCAAGTCTTCGTCCTTGGCATATTGCTGGGCACGCTCTAGAATCGCATCAATATCGACGTTGGTTAAAGGTGCATCAACCTCACTCGATTGATCTTTATTTTTAATCACTTTTTCTGAGACTACGGCATTCATTGACATCACTCCACCACATTTGATCTTTTGCCTCACTCGAAGTGATACACCCCGAGCAATGCTGTTTTATATCTGTATTTACCGCTGTTAAAGATATGCTATTCCCAATTACTTATTAAAAGAAACAATAAAAACTAACTTACTTATGAACAAATAGAATAACAAAACATGAAAACAGATCTCCTGCTGCAATGTCTCTTGACTTTGGCCCCCAATGCTTTCACTCTGAACTCAAGGCCCCTATTCAAACTGACATGACGTCAGTACACAGGTCCGCATAATAAAAAAAACCGCTACGCAATCAGGAGTCGTACCCATGACTGCAACGCTCTCGGCACAGGCTTTCTCGTGTGATGTCGCACATACCCTCTCGCTCGTTCCGATCTTTGCGCAAGTGCCTCCGGATGTATTGGCGGATTTTGCCCGTCATGCCCAGATGGTCCAACTCATGACCGGAGATAGTCTGTTCCTGCGCGGTGACCCTGCCGATGCGTTTTATATCGTGGTGAATGGCCGTCTGCGGGTCACGCTCAAAGAAACCCTGCTCGGCTATGTCAGCCGCTATCAGCCGCTCGGCGAGATGGACATCATCACCAACGAGAAACGCCACGCCAGCGTACATGCGGTCCGCGACTGCCTGCTATTTCGCTTTGAAGCCCAGATATTTCTCGACTTCATGCATGCCAACGCCAACGCCCTGCTCGACCTGACCAAAGTAGTCATTCAGCGCAGTCGGCACTTTTATCAGAAGCAGCAAGGCACTGCCAATAAAGCCGCAGGCAGCCATAAACAGCATTTCAGCGGGACGCTGGCCGTCATTCCGGCGACCTCCGGTGTATCCGCGACTCAGCTTGCCGAAGCGCTGGTCGATCACCTGCATGGCTGGCCACATACCCGACTGGTGACCTCGGCACATGTCGACTCCCTGTTTGGTGCCGGTTTTGCCCAGACGCCGCTGGACGATAGTCCGAATGATCTGCGCCTGCGCGCTTGGCTCGCCTCTCTGGAGGAGCACCATAGCTTCATCATGTATGCAGGCGACAACGACCGCGATCTATGGTCGCTGCGCTGTCTGCATCAGGCCGACCGCGTGCTGATACTGGCGGAGGCCAACCGGATGCCCGAGCACGTACCCGTGGTCGATGCCCTGCACAAGAGTGGTCTGATCGTGCCGATTGAACTGGTCCTGCTGCGCTCCGAAGGCGACCCCTCGCCTCATACCCTCGCGTGGCGTGAGGAAACCCGTGCCCGCGCCCATTATTTTGTTCACCCGTGGGCAACACATGACATCAGTGCACTGGCGCGGCAGATCTCTGGGCGCGGGATTGGACTGGTACTTGGCGGAGGTGGTGCACGTGGCTTTGCCCATATCGGCCTCATGCGCGCGCTGGAGCAGTTGCAGATCCCGATCGATGTGGTGGGTGGCACCAGTATGGGCGCCTTCGTCGCGGCACTGGTGGCCTGTGGCTTTGACAGTGTCGAGATGACGCATATCGCGCATGAGACCTTCGTCGCTCGCAACTACTTAAACGACTATACCGTGCCGAAAGTCTCCCTAATCCGGGGTGAGCGTTTTCATAAACGGCTGATGTCGATCTTTGGTCAGCGCCGCATCGAAGAGCTACGCCGTACCTTCTACTGCGTCTCGACCAACCTCACCACGGGTCGCCCCATGATTCACGATCACGGCACGCTCGGCACTTGGGTCGGCACCAGCATGAGTGTACCCGGCGTGGCGCCCCCCATCGCCTGGCATGAGGATCTGCTCTGCGATGGCGGTGTGGTGAATAATCTGCCGACTGATGTCATGCGTAATTTAGAGCGTGGCATCATCATCGCCAGCAATGTCAGCATGAATGGCGACATCCGTGCTCCCGGTCTGGGGCAGGATGAGCCGGACCAGACCGCGCTGTTTCACTGGAAGACCCCGCAGCGCCGAGCACCTAGCCTGTCTGAGATCCTCATGCGCACAGCAACCCTTGCCAGCGACCAGACCATCCAGCTCACGTCGATTTCGAATGCGGATGTGTATTTGCGGATGCCGATCGAGCAAATCGGCATGTTTGACTGGCACCGGCTCGATGAGCTGGTCGAGCGTGGTTATGAGTATGGGCTTAAACTCTTGACCCCGATCCGGCACACCTTACCGGCTTAAGATCAAATAGTTACATGTAACCAAAACACGATCTCAGAGCAGCATCAAGGTCCGCTGCTCAGGAAGGCTTAAATCCATCTTCAGACTGGTAGATGTTCTTTTGATAGGTTTCAAACAGAGCGTCTACCATATTCAATTTTTCGGCGATATAGCCTTGCTCCTGATCATCTAATCCTTCAATTTCACGCCTCACGGCATCCATATCATCGACCAATTGCGTAAAAATAAATGCCGTCAACATCGATATTTTTTCAAGCTCGATCATATGATCGATTAACTGCATGCCACTTTGATGCGCTTTCGGCATCGTAAATGCATAATAAATATCGCTTCTTAAATCATCCAAGGCCAACAATTTTTCGACTTTCTTCTGTAAGGCCGACTTCTGACTATAAACCCGCAGA
>JASLEL010000286.1 GCA_030151145.1 Aquirhabdus sp.
CTGCTACTTTCCCACTGGCGGGTGTGATCGCTGGCTGGACCGAGGGTCTGCAACTGATGAAAGAAGGCGGCAAGTATCGCTTCTTCATTCCATCCAAGCTGGCCTATGGTGAGACTGGTGCATCGACCATTCCACCAAACAGCGTGCTGATCTTTGATGTGGATCTGATCAAGATCGTCAAAGCCGACAGCAAAGCTGACAGTGGCGCAGCCGATAAGAAATAAGCGGCAACGCTAAGATAAAAAAAACCGCTGATATTCAGCGGTTTTTTTTATGCCTGCAGGATGTGTGTCAGTGCTTTTCGCCAAAGACCTGATCGAAGAATCCACGCATGGCCTGCCACGAGGCGGTGTCGGCGGCGGCGTTATAGCCGATGTCGATGTGGTTCGCCTTCGCCAGACGATCGGCGTCAGGGCTTGAGAAGGCATGCTTGGCGCCGGGGTAGGCGATGAACTGATAAGAGACATTGGCGGCTTTCATTTCATCCTTGAATGCCTCGACGTCTTTAGCCGGCACCATGCTGTCGGCGGCGCCATGCAGGACGAGAATCTTGGCTTTCACCACGCTAGGTTTAGCCGGGGTGTCGGTGGCAAGGACGCCGTGGAAGCTGGCAACGCCCTTCAATGGCATACCGCTCCGCGCCATATCGAGCACGATCTTGCCGCCAAAGCAGTAGCCGATGGCTGCGATTTTGTCAGGATTGACCTGAGTTTGGGCTTTGAGTAGATCCAGACCCGCCTTGGCGCGGCTCATGGAGACTTCAGGACTGATCAGTGCACCGTGCATCATCTTCATGGCGTCATCGGCGCTCTCGGTATGCTGACCGTTGCCATACATGTCGATGGCAAGCGATGCATAGCCGAGTTTGGCAAGCTGGGTGGCGCGACGGCGGGCGTAGTCGTTCAGTCCCCACCACTCATGCACGACGAGTACACCGGGACGTTTGGTCTTGATAGCGTCATCATAGACATAGTAGCCGGTGAGTTTGGTGCCATCAGGTGTCGTATAGGCAATGTCCTTGCCGACGATGGCGGCGAAGGTGCTGGCGGAGGTGAGGCTGGCGAGGAGTAATGCAAATTTGGCTGTGGTTCTCATCACATCATCATCCCTTGGTTGTCGTTGAGGATTCGCGAATACTTTCTTTATGCAGTGGCTGTTGCATGCGCTGTTGCATGGCTTTTTGCACTGGTGGCAGGCGGAGATCCTGCCCAATTGGACAATAGCAGAAATTGTGCTGATGAGTACAAAATTCCTGCGCGGGGGTGGTTTTATATGTCTCAGGTCGAGAAGCGGCGTCAAACGATAGCCGCTTGAAACGTCATGTCAAAGACGGATAAGGGGAATCAGATCATGCCCCGAATCAGAAAGAAGATCCCGATGACACCGACCAGCACGCTGCCGTAGTAGAGGGGGCGGCGACGGGTCAGTACCGTGATGGCACAGAGGGCGATCCCGATCTGAAACATCGTGACTGCGGCCGCGAGCGGCACGTGGTGAGCCAGATGGGTATGGGCGTCCTGCTCGAGATGCTCTGCGGCCTGCTTGATGCCTTCTTGCTCATGCGTCAGGGTCTCAAGCTTGGATTCGTCTTTGGCATCGACGGGTTTGTCCATCGCCTTGAGCAAGGAGACTTTCATCGACAGCACATAGCTTTTGACGCCTTTGGCCTGATAGTAGCTCCACTGGTTTGAGGCTTCGATCTGCGACAGCGTGGCTTCATTGGCATGATGACCCGCCAGCAATGCGGCGACGGCGGCCAGTACCGAGAGGATGGCTGCCGTCATGGCGATCCACATGACGAATCCGCTTTTATTCTGATGGGCATGTTCATGAATTTCTTCATGCAGATGCTCGGTTGGAACTTCGATTTCTTCGGCCATGCCATGACTCCTGTTATAGTTCAATGCATTATATATCAGGAGCCTGCTGGTGACAGCATGGCGACACAGAGGTTGAGCCATACCGCCTGACGGTGTGCGATGCCGTCAGGCAGTAGGTCGGCAGAGGTCAGTTCTGTCTTGCGGCGCTTTAAGCTTTATCCAGCAGCACGCGCCATGGCTGTAGCGCACCCAGACAGACTGCGATCAGACCCACCACCAGCGCTGCTGACAGTGGCTCATGCAGAAGTGGTACCGCCGCCAGCGCCGCCAAGAGGGGTGCAGTCGCCAGTACGCTGCCGACACGGAATGCGCCCAGTCGCTCGACCGCACCGATGAAGGTGAGCATGGCGATGATAACGACGAAGATGCCCTGAAAGACCGCTTGAGTCGCAATCTGGTCAAAGCTGGCCTGCGCCAGCTTGCTGGGTAAGAACAGCAGATACACCGGCAGATAGATCACCGCCGACAGGATGGCAACCCCAGCCATGGCCTGCCACGGTGGAAACATCCAGCGCTTGAGGAAGGCGGTGTAGAAACCCCACGCCATCGAGGCCGTAAAGAAAAACAGATCCCCGATCCCAAGGCTGAAGGCGTGATGCTCCAGCATCAGCACGCTCATGCCGATGAGGCCCGCCGTGATGACGATCAGGCTGATCCAGGTGTTTTGGGTGATACGATCACCCAGTACGATGAGTGCGGCGACAGCGGTCCAGAAGGGCAGCATACCGGTCATCCAGATGGCGGCATGCGCGGCTGGCGCAAAACCAAAGCCCAAGTAGGCACAGCTGGCATAGGTCACCCCACCCATCATGGCGAGCGCCCAGACGCGCCAGTCTTTCATGAAGTCCCATTCGCGGCGGTAGATCTGGATCGGGATCAGCACGGCTGCTGCCGTGACGAAGCGCAGTGCGCCGATGTCCCACGAGGTCATCGCCTGAGTCGCGGCAAAGCGCGAGAGCAGGGTAAAGGTGCCCCAGATCAGCATGGTGGCGGCGAGCAGCAGATAGCCGATGGCCTTTGTGCGTGAGTCGGGGACACTGACCGGTAGCGATTGCATACGGGTACTCCTGCGGTCGGACGGGATAGGATGGTGCGTGTTTCAGTCGCAGACGTTTAGGCGTGGCGCTGACGGCAGGCCTCATAGATCGCCATACCGGTGGCGACGCTGACATTGAGGCTCTGCAGACCACCTGTCATCGGGATATACGCCAGATGATCGCAGTGCTCCTGCGTCAGACGGCGCAGGCCTGTGCCCTCGGCGCCCATCACGAGCGTGATGGCACCCGTGAGGTCGATCTGCTGTAGTGGCGATGCGCTCTCATCCAGCATGGTGCCGATGATGCGCACGCCCTGCTCCTGCAGGGAGACCAGCGTACGGGAGAGATTGGTGACCTGAAAGAACGGGATCACTTCGGCACCACCTGCGGCGACCTTGCGTGCGATGGGGGTGAGCCCTGCCGCACGGTCACGCGGTGCGATGACACCATGTACGCCCATGGCGGCAGCGGTGCGGATGCAGGCACCGAGGTTATGCGGGTCGGTGATCTGATCCAGCGCGAGCAGGAAGACCTGTGGCTGTGACTCGACCAGCGCAGCCAGATCGGTCTCATCCAGCACGGGCTGTGGACGCACGGAGGCGACGATGCCCTGATGCTGCGCGCCTTCAGACATCTTGCTTAAGGTATCGCGGCTGGCTTTCTGTATCGAGATACCATGCGGCGCGGCGAGCGTCAGGAGCGCCTGCAGGCGGTCATCATCGCGGCCCTGCAGCACGAACAGCCCCAGCACATGCTCCGGCGTGGTTTGCAAGAGCGACTCGACGGCGTGGATGCCGAACTGGTATTCCGGGTGTTTGGTGGGCTTTGCCATGATGCGCCTTATATACTCGGCTGCAACGGATGTTGCAGTGCGATGCGGGTTTAAATTGTGACTTGTCGCTATTGTACCTAATTTAGCGCTGCTTGGTTGATTTGTGTATCGATCAATTAAAAAATAGATTCATCCTCGCCATGAGGAAATTCAATGCGTTAACGCGAGAGATCAACTCACAAAATAACCAACATGGCTGAATAAAATGACTTTGCGGTAAATATATGTCTGCGTGAAGGCCGCAAACACACGTAGAACGGTCGTATCGATCATCACTATAGCCACAGTTACGCTATTCACCCCTCAATAACCGAATCGTGCCATGAGGAAGTCGATGGCGCAGCGCAGCTTGGCCGTGGGTCTGCGGTCTTGGGCGTAGATCAGGGACATGGAGGAGGGCTTATAAGACCAGTCCGGTAGGACCGGCACCAGCTGCCCAGATGCAAGATCCGCAGCCAGTACGGGCTCAGGCTGAAGCACGATCCCTGCGCCACCCAGTGCGGCGATGCGCAGGGCGTCGCCGTGGTTAGCGGTAAAGCGGCCCTGCACTGGCACATTGCAGACTTGATCGCCCGGACCATGTAGATGCCAGCGCTCATGATGGCGCCAATAGGAGAGGCCAAGGCAAGAGTGATCCGCCAATTGCTCAGGATGAGTCGGTGTGCCGTACTGGGCCAGATAGCTGGGTGCTGCCGCCAGTATGCGCCGATACGGGCGCAGGGGACGTGCCACCAGACTGGTATCCTGTAGTGTGCCGATATGGATGCCCAGCTCATAGCCGTCATGGATCAGCTCGGGGGCACGGTTATCCAGTGTCAGCTCGATGCTGACCTTGGGATAGCGCGCCATAAAGTCGTTCAGCGCCGGCACCAGACTGAAGTTGCCAAAGCTCACCGGCGCGATCAGCCGCAGGCTGCCGCGTGGTGTGGCGTGCAGCTCTGAGGCACTGGCATCGGCCAGTGCGACCTCAGCCAGCGCCTGCTTGCAGCGTTCATAGTACAGCGCACCGACTTCGGTCAGTTGTTGCCGCCGTGTGGTGCGATGCAACAGTTGTGCATTCAGGTGGGTCTCCAGCAGGCGGATATGCTTGGCGACCATGGTGGCTGATACACCGCTTGCCTCGGCCGCTGCGGCAAAGCTGCCGACCTCGACCACACGCACAAACATCGCCATGCTGGCGAGACGATCCATGATTGCAAACCTCTAATTACAAACCTAGGGGTTGTGAATGACTATCATCATAGCAGCTTTATCCATCATTCATGTGGGATCACACTGCGGTTATCCGCACTCGAATGGCGAGCGTGTCACTCCAGAGGAGCATGGCGATGCCTACCTTACGCCTAGAAATGATTGCCGGTCGTACCCTTGAACAGAAGCGCGCTTTTGTGACCGAGGCCACCCGCGTTGCGGTGGAGACGCTGGTTTGTCCACCTGAGAGCGTGACCATCGTGATTACCGAAGTGACCAAAGACGCGTGGGCCACGGCAGGCAAGCTCTTGTCAGATCAGTGACCGTGGTGCTCGTCATCAAAGCGCAGACATCAAAAAGCCGATCAGAGGATCGGCTTTTTGACTGGTGGGCTGGGCGCATCAGGCAGAGTGTTTGACCTGCTTACGGGCCAGTCGTGTCGCCTTGCCTCGGACGCGGATATTGAGCAGCTCGACGATGAAAGAGAAGCCCATCGCCGCATAGAGGTAATGCTTGGAGACATGGATCTCAAGGCCCTCGGCGATCAGGAATACACCCACCAGCACGAGGAAGGCCAGCGCGAGCATCTTGATCGACGGATGCCGCTCGACAAAGTCGCCAATTGGCTTGGCCGCAAACAGCATGACCCCGACCGAGGCCACCACAGCCAGAATCATCACCGGCAGATCCTGTGACAGACCGACCGCCGTGATCACCGAGTCGAGCGAAAAGACGATATCGATGATGGCGATCTGCAGCACGATGCCCAGCACGCCTTTTTGCACGTTGCTGGCGGTATGGGTTTCATGATGGGCTTCTGTGCCATCGGTTTCGCCGTAGATTTCCGTGATGCTCTTATAGACGAGGAACAGCCCGCCACCGAGCAGGATCAGGTCGCGGCCACTGAGCTCAATACCGCCAAGTGAGAACAGCGGCTCGGTCAGGCGCATGACCCACGTGATCGACAGCAGCAGCAGGATACGCGTGATCATGGCGAGCGCCAGACCAAAGCTGCGTGTGCGCTGCTGCAGGTGCTTGGGCACCTTGGCGACCAGAATGGTGAGAAAAATGATGTTGTCGATACCAAGGACGATTTCTAGCACCGTCAGGGTCAGTAGCGTCAGCCAGGCTTCGGGGTTGGACATCCAACTCACAAAATCCATGATGGGGGTCTCTTTTAGTCTTAGACTGGGGTTAAAGGGTATTGTTTTATATCCACATCAATCTTGCCTGCGGTGAATCATAACGCAGGCAGTACGATATGACCGTCGCTTTCGTTGATCGAAATACGGGGCGGGCCATCCGCTTCATGTGGAGATTAAATGTATTTTATGTGAATAAAAATAAAATTGTCAGTAGTGACGCTGTAATCGAGATGGGGAAGTGCGCACCGTGAGTGCGTATATCGTATCGAAGCCGGGATTAGCTCAGAAAAAGTGGCGGGGAGCTTAGAAATATCAGACAGGACTGATCATATTGCACGATCAGTCCAGCACGAGGCAGATCAGCCTTCGAAATGGCAAACGTAATCGACGGTGCTGACCACTTCGATCTCAAAGCTGCTGTTGCCATCGACAAAGAAGGACTGACCGTTGCGGTAGGATTCTTTGGCTTTGCCCGGACGGGTGACGAAGCATTCGCCCGCCAGAATCTCCATGCGCTCAGGTGCGCCGGTATTGAAGGTCAGTGTGGACGGGAAGATGACACCGATGGTCTTTTTGCTGCCATCGGCAAACAGGATGGTGTGGCTGACGCACTTGCCATCGAAATAGACATTGGATTTTTTAACGACACTGACGTTATCAAACTGACCGACGCTCATAAAGCTCTCCTCAAAGATCGCGCTATTCTACTCATCCGCTTCAGGCTGCACTAGC
>JASLEL010000299.1 GCA_030151145.1 Aquirhabdus sp.
CGGCCATCCTGTTTGACGAGGCCGAAAAGCTGGGCATTCGCTTTGTCCTGCTGCGCGGCGGTGCAACGAAAACCCGTCAGCTCGAATCCGCCTTACCCAGTGCGCTCCGCCCGGAAACGCTGGATGGCTATATAGCAGACATCGAGCAGCTGACCGCCCGCTATCATGAGCCTGCACCCGACGCGATGAAGCGGATCGTCATGGCACCGACCACGGTGCTGTATTGCATCTCGCCAAGCGAGATGCGTCAGACCGCAGCCGCGGCCCGTCGACTCGGCTTGCGTCTGCATAGTCATCTCTCCGAGACGGTCGGCTATCTGGACAGTGCCTATGATCTGTATCGACAGTCTCCGGTGGCTTTTTGCGGTGATCATGACTGGCTGGGGTCCGATGTCTGGTATGCCCATCTGGTCAAAGTCGATCACGATGAGATCGCCCTGCTCGCCCAGAGCGGTACGGGCGTAGCCCATTGCCCCCAGAGTAATGGGCGACTGGGCAGCGGGATCTGTCCTGTGCGCGAGATGGCACAAGCAGGCGTTCCGATCTCGATCGGTGTCGATGGGGCCGCCTCCAACGAAGCTGCCGATATGATTTCCGAGATTCATATGACCTGGCTTGCGCAGCGCGCACGATCAGGCATGGCTGCCCAACCGAGCTTTCGCGGGGGAACCTATGAAGGTGGCGCGGATGCCGCCAGTGTCGAGGATGTCATTCATTGGGGCACGGCAGGGGGTGCTGCCGTGCTGGGTCTGGATCAGATCGGACGCATTGCACCGGGATATGCTGCCGATATTGCCGTTTATCGTCTGGATGATCCGCGTTACTTCGGACTGCATGATCCGGCAATTGGTCCGGTCGCCTCAGGCGGACGCCCTCATCTAAAAGCACTGTTTTGCGCAGGCCGGCAAATCGTCCATGATGACCTGATCAAGGATATCGATCTGATCGCGCTGGGTCATGACGCCAGACGTGCCGTCAAAGCGCTGATCGTCGAAGCAGGCGCGCTTTGATGAGGTACACAGGCCGCAAGGGTTCAGAGCCAGCCCTTAAGCTCAGGCTTTGATCAAAAACAGCCTTAACTACCACCCAAGCAAATGAATGATGATGCTTCTTTAGCGGACGGTTAGGGACCAGCAGAAAAGCCCGGCATCTCATCAGTGATCTGACTCAAGAGACATCCATTGAGATGTAACAGAGCCGTGATTGCTGGATATCAGCCAGCAATCACACCTTCTGGCTCAGGCTGTGGCCTTACTTTTAGGCTTCATCAGCTTGTGGGTCAACACGCCGTGTTCACCAAACAGTTTGTCCTGCCATGTTGCCAGCAAGGCATCGGTATCGTGATGACTGGGGTGAAAGTTCGGTTTAAACCAGTCCAGATACTGTGGCAGCAGATTGGATAACACGCCCTTACGGCCAAAAATATAATTAAAGCCTTTGATGTTTTGGCGTACATTCAGCAGTTGACCATCTTTGGCCAGCAGACGTGCCTGAAACCAGAAAATGACCGCAAAGAAAATCACCGTCGTCGGGATCATGATGCCCGCACGCAGCAAATAGCCGCCACCCACGGTGTGATAGACATCAAATGCGACATTCTTGTGCTCATTCTCTTCGACCGAATGCCACAGATAGAGATTGCGAATTTCTGGCGAGAATTTTTCAATGACCTCGTCATTTTTTAGCAGCATTTCGGTAAACACAGCTGTGTAATGCTCTAAACAGGATGTCACCGCGAGCTGAACGATCTGCGGGGCAAAACGATGGACCAAACCCAACAGAGCACCGACATCACGATCCAGTTTATCGACGGGAAAGCCCTGTACTGTTGCAGCGTCATTGAAGGCTTTATGTGCTAATGAATGCAGTGCTTCTTGACCAATAAAACCAGAGACATCGGCTTTCAGCACCGGATCGACGATACGGCCACGGTAGTGGCGCACGGATTCAACGAAGAAAGATTCACCTTCAGGAAATACCGATGACAGCGCCGTGACGAATGTCGTCAGGAATGGATCATTACCCACGTAGTAGCGTGGTACTTTCTCTGCAGAAAAATCAAAGTCGACACGTCGAGGTGGGATCTTGGCTTGTGCTTTAACGGGTGTCGTTATGGTGGGGTTGACGGTCTCTGGATCTATCGTAGTCATTGCGCTCATGAGTCTCTTTCCTTGGGTGAACATTTGTACACTAACATTATGTGACCAATATCCGGTGTGATATAGTTCCCAGCACGACAACTTCCTGTCACTACACGCCTGTATGCCGCTATGCGTTCACCGACTCCCGCTCCTGTTGCACCGCCAAAAATTCTCGCTATCTATGTGGGCCTGTTGGTCGATGTAGTCGCTCGCTTGAATATCTCAGCGGAAGAGCTATTGGCAGGCAGTGAGATCACGCCTGAGCAATTAGACGATCTGCTGTGGTATATCGATTTTGATCAGTTTATCCAACTGCTTGATCGTGCAATCATGCTGACGAGCGAGCCGGGGCTGGCTTTTCATCTGGGCATGCAAATGAAGGTGTCCTGTCACGGGCTGATCGGTTTTGCCGCGATGATCGGGAAGGATGTGCGTGAGGCGCTTGATGTCGCGCAGCAGTTTGTGGGTGTGCTGTCGTCCGCATTTGCACTGCACCTTGAGGTGGAGGGCGACACAGCGTACTTCTATATTAAAGAGGTCTATGCCGAGTATTCTGTCGGGGATACTGCGCTGATGTCGATTGCGCTGGGTTTTGCCTTGATGGGGGAGTCGGTGACGGGGCAGCATCTGGAAGGGATCGCAGAATTTCCGTTTAGGCGCCCCGACGATTTTGATCGCTTTGAGCAGCTCTTGCCGGGGACTGCTCGCTTTGAGCAGCCGCAGATGCGGCTTATATTTCCCAGTTCATATCTGGATTTGCCGTTGATCATGGCTGATCCGATGACCGCGCGACTGGCCCGTGAGCAGTGCAAACGGCAACTCAATGCAGTGACCAAAAATAGTAGCTTTAGCCGTCTGGTGGGTGAACTGGCCTATGATGAGGCATTGGGTTTTGCAACGCTGGAAGAGGTCGCCGATAAACTGCATATGTCACCGCGCACCTTACAGCGTCAGCTTGCGCAGGAAGATAAGAGCTTCAGTACGGTCATTGATGAGCTGCGCCATCACAAGGCGACGGCCATGCTGAAAAAAAGAGAGATGAGTCTAGAGCACATTGCCGAAAAGCTGGGCTATACCGACACCACTAATTTTAGCCGTGCCTTTAAGCG
>JASLEL010000308.1 GCA_030151145.1 Aquirhabdus sp.
GCTATCGCTATTTTGAGGTCACGGACAAATCTCCGTCGTTCAACAACGTCATCGCAGGCGGCACACCGTCCTTCGGTTACTACGGCTATGCAGGTGTGGGGCGCCCCTATCGCGGCATCGGCTATGTTGGCTATAACGATCCTGTCTATTATCCGACTTATTACTCATCGCCCGAAGCAACCGTCAGCTACACCATCCACTGCACCAATACCGCCAATCCTGCCGATGGCCATCAGTATGATGCCCAGACCATCCTACATGAACTAGGTCCGCGCTATGGCCTGAATCCAGACGGCACAGCCGTGGTGCCTGTAGCGCCTGCTCCTGCAGTCAACAAAGCGACACCTTAAATAACACGCATAAAAAAACAGCCCATCAGGGCTGTTTTTTTATGCGTGATCGCGCAATTACTTGTCGCGCAGATCCTTACGCAGGATCTTGCCGACATTACTCTTCGGTAGTTCGTTCAGGAACACCACGTATTTCGGGCGCTTGTAGCCGGTCAGATTATCATTGATGTAGGATTTCAGTTCGGCTTCAGTCAAGCTCGGGTCTTTTTTCACCACAAAGAGCTTGGGCACTTCACCGCTTTTCTCATCTGCAACACCAATTGCAGCAGCTTCGAGCACTTTAGGGTGATTGGTGATGACTTCTTCGATCTCGGCTGGATAGACGTTAAAGCCCGAGACCAGAATCATGTCCTTCTTGCGATCAACGATCTTGGCATAGCCGTGCTCATCCATGATGCCGATGTCACCGGTACGGAAGTAGCCGTCTGCGGTCATGACCTTGGCGGTCTCATCTGGACGGTTCCAGTAGCCTTTCATGACCTGCGGACCCTTGATCGAGATCTCACCACGTTCCCCTTGCGGGACGGGCTTGCCGTCATCATCGAGGATGGCGACATCGGTCGACGGAAGTGGCACACCGATGGTACCCGAGTACTCGGAGATGTTGACCGGATTGGCCGTGGCAATCGGTGAGGTCTCAGACAGGCCATAGCCTTCCAGAATCGGCGTGCCGGTGATCTTCTGCCACAGGGTTGCAGTCGCAGGCAGGACCGCCATACCGCCGCCCATGCTAAGCTTGAGCTTGGAGAAGTCGAGTTTCTGGAACTCTGGATTGTGTGCCAGCGCGTTAAACAGCGTGTTGACCGCTGGGAAGAATGCCGGCTGATATTCGCCGATTTCCTTGATCAGGCCCGGCATATCGCGTGGATTCGGGATCAGCACGATCAATTGACCCTTGAGCATGCCGAACAGCGCACAGACCATCAGTGCGAAGATATGATAGAGCGGCAGCGCGCAGAGCACGCTTTCCTGCGCAGCATTCGGCCCCAGATTGCCAAACTTGCTGCTAAACCACGCGTCGGTCTGCAGCAGGTTGCCCACCAGATTGGCATGCGTCAGCTCAGCGCCTTTGGACACGCCGGTGGTTCCCCCAGTGTATTGCAGCACAGCGGTATCGGACAACCCGATGATCGGACGCTGATAGGCACGGATGCTGACCTTGGACAGCGCTTCACTAAAGCGGATCGCACCGGGAATCGACCACTCCGGCACTTGCTTGCGGACGCGACGCACGACCAGATCAACGATGGTGCCTTTCACCAAACCCAGCAGCTCACCGGCACTGGTCACGACCACGTGCTTGACCGGAGTATGAGCAACGATTTCCTGCAGGACACTGGCGAAGTTTTCAAACACCACGATTACTTCAGCGCCGGAGTCTTTGAGCTGATGCTCAAGCTCGCGTGCGGTATACAGGGGATTGACGTTGACCAGCACATAGCCTGCTCGCAGGATGCCCATCAGGGCGATTGGATACTGCAGCACGTTGGGCAGCATCACCGCGACTTTAGAGCCCTTAGGCATGCCAAGCGACTGCAGATAGGCGGCAAACTGACGGCTTTTCTGATCCAGCTCT
The DNA here is from genome assembly GCA_030151145.1 of Aquirhabdus sp. Taxonomy (GTDB): domain Bacteria; phylum Pseudomonadota; class Gammaproteobacteria; order Pseudomonadales; family Moraxellaceae; genus Aquirhabdus. The sequence goes on from JASLEL010000308.1 coordinate 1,927, forward strand.
TTATAGGTGATGCGCTTACCCATACAGACATAGGCATCGCGTTTGGCAAATTGCTGAATCGTGCGTTCAAACACATCGATCAGCGATGTATTGTTGGGAGGCAGAACGATCTCGTGCGGAGTTCCTGCAGGGTACGCATCAAACCAAGGTTTATTCATCTCTTTCTACTCTCCATTTCATGAGTTCTCAGACCACCCTAAAGCTGATCCCAGACGCTGATCAAAGCCACCTGCACCCGGCAGGGATCGCAGTATCGTTTATTCAGGCCAGACCTGTCACTGGCACTTTATTCCTTGTTGTCGCCATTCCATCGACATTCCCCAAACATGCGCATGCTCGTGAACCAAGCAAGGCATGATCACTATCTTCCTGATGTCTCCGCAAAAAATGTCAGACCATAGACCTGCGACATCGCAGCCAGAGAGTAACACGAACCGCATGTCACACCAATGTCTTTAGCCTGTCCCGGCAAGTCACGCGATAGGCCACTCCGCCAGACAGCAGCGTTTAACCCTCAGGACTCACCATCTGCATACGCTCGACTTTCTGATAGCCGCGTGGCAAGAGATGCCCGCGCTGACCGCGTTTACCTGTGTAGTGAGCGATGTCAGCAGGCTTGAGAGTCAGTGGGCGTGTCCCTGAGGTCAAGACCAGTGAGGCATTGGACGTAATACCCACGATGGCCCGCACGGTCTCCTGATCTTCGAGCGCGATCAGTTTGTTCCCCTTGCCGCGATTCATCACTGGCAGATCCGCTAAAGGATAAATCAATAAGCGGCCACTCGACGACAGCACCGCGACCCGATCAGCATCAGCAGGCAGGTGCACCACCGGCATCAGTTCGCTGTCTTCCGCCAGCGTCACCACGGTCTTGCCCGCCTTGACGGTACTGTCGAGCGCAGACAGGGTACTCACAAAGCCATAGCCGCGATTGCTGGCCAGCAGGATCGGCTGACTATCCTCACCCATCAGCACTTCGACGAAGCGTGCTCCGGCCGGCGGTGACAGCTTGGTGGTCAAGGGTTCACCCTGACCGCGTGCCGACGGCAGTCCTGCCGCAGGTAGCGCGTAGCTGCGCCCGGTATTGTCGAGTAAATACACCCGCTGGTTGCTCTTGCCCGTGGTATGGCCCAGATAACTGTCGCCGGCACGGTAGCTTAAGGTCTTGGCGTCGATATCGAGGCCCTTGGCGGCACGAATCCAGCCTGCATGCGACAGCACCACGGTCAGGCTCTCGGCGGGTGCCAGATCGGATTCTTTCAGCTCGACGGCTTCGCTACGCTGCACGATTGGCGAGCGACGGTCATCACCATGTTTCTTGGCGTCTTCTTTTAGCTCGGTGATGATCAGGGCTTTAAGCGACTCGGGATTGTTCAGTTGCTCGCGGATGCGGGCCGCTTCGAGCAAGAGTTCATCCTGCTCACGACGTAGTTCCATCTCCTCTAAGCGCGCCAGATGGCGTAGCTTGAGGTCCAGAATGGCATCGGCCTGTATCTGCGTCAGGCCAAAGTGCGCCATCAGCGCCTCGCGCGGATGCTCCTCCTCACGGATGATGCGAATCACGGTATCGATATCGAGATAAGCAATCAGGAGACCTGCGAGGATATGCAGACGCCTCTCGATCTTCTCGAGGGCATGGGTCAGACGCTTGCGCACCGTGGTCTCACGAAACACCAGCCACTCCAAGAGGATGGTGCGAATCGACTTGACCTGCGGACGACCATCGAGACCGATCATGTTCAGATTGACGCTGTAGCTGCTCTCCAGCTTGGTCGTCGCAAACAGATGACTCATCACCGCATCGGCATCGACACGATTGGAGCGCAGCACGATCACGATGCGGGTCGGGTTCTGATGGTCCGACTCATCACGCAGATCGGTGACGAAGGGCAGTTTTTTGGCCTGCATCTGCTCAGCGATCTGGGCAATGACCTTGGCCCCCGACACCTGATAGGGCAGCTCGGTGACGATGATTTCACCCTTCTCCACATGATAGACCGCACGCGCCCGATAGCTGCCGCGACCGGTCGACTGGATACGCAGCAGCTCTTCGGGGCTGGTGATGATCTCGGCACGGGTCGGCAGATCCGGCGCCGGAATGTAGCTTGCGAGCTTCTCGTCGGTAAGGGTAGGATTCTTGAGCAGGGCGATGGTGCCATTGACCACTTCGCGCAGATTATGCGGCGGGATATCCGTCGCCATACCGACCGCGATACCCATGGTGCCGTTCAGCAGGATGTTGGGCAGGCGGGCGGGCAGTTGTACGGGTTCTTCAAGCGTGCCGTCAAAGTTATCCTGCCATTCCGTCGTACCTTGCCCCAGCTCCGCCAGCAACAGCTCGCTGTAGGGCGAGAGCTTGGCTTCGGTATAGCGCATGGCGGCGAAGGATTTGGGATCATCCGGTGAGCCCCAGTTGCCTTGTCCGTCGATCAGCGGATAGCGATAGCTGAAAGGCTGCGCCATCAGCACCATGGCTTCATAGCAGGCGCTATCACCGTGTGGATGGTATTTACCCAGCACGTCACCGACGGTACGGGCGGATTTTTTAGGTTTGCCACTGCTCTTAAGACCCAGCTCGCTCATGGCATAGACGATGCGGCGCTGGACCGGCTTTAGGCCATCGGCCACATGTGGCAGGGCGCGATCCATGATGACGTACATGGCATAGTTCAGGTACGCCTGCTCGGTAAACTCGGCAACGGAACGACTTTCGGTAACGGCAGTCAAACTACTCATGCAACAGCCTTGTTGAATACGGAATGAAGAAGAAGTGTTATAAAGATTTAGCCGTATGCTAACGCAGCCCAAACAGCGCGGCAACCTTACTTGTTACCTGCGCTCCATCATGGCCAATGTCTGAACAGCGCAAATGCGCCATCCATCAAAAAATTACAGGGCCTCAGCGGCCCTGCTTGTCACTTTAGTCCGCCATGAACTCTGCGGTGGTCTTGGCACCATGCTTGCGCAGGAGTTCCAGCGTTTCTTTCTCTTCAGGCAGGGCCTGCGACCAGTCCACCAGATCAAAATCCACATCAAAGAACAGATCAGAGATCGACGACAGGATGGTCATGCCCTCATCATCGCGGCGATTCGGATCGACCTTGTGATCGAGCAGAAGCTGTACTACAGGCACGCAGGCCGCACTGGCTGCATCCCACAGCGGTCCGAAAAACTCCTCGGCATCCCACAGATGCAGATTGGCGCGGGCATCGATCAGCGCCTGCAGAATCTCACGATACGGCGTCAGCAGCAGTTCTTTCGTGTCCTCCGAGAGCGGTTCACCGGCTTCATAACCATCAACGATGGTTTCCCACCAGTCGAACAGACGATCACAGATCTGGGTTACAGGCGGACCGAACTCTTCATCAATGAAATTCGGATCAACATCCTGTGCAAGCAATGCCTTGACCGTCTCGACATCCAGTGCCTGAATGGCTTCCGTCAACGCCGCCTGGGATTGATTCATGATTGCTCTCCTACGATGACGCATGTACGCCGATGGGGACACACGGATTGAAAAAATACTGAGGCAAATCTGCCGTCTGACCTGCCAGTGTAGCGCGCCTTTACGCCATTGTGATGACAGCATATAAGGCCGTGGCAGCGTGAAAATACAACCAGACCGATCCGCACGACGACGCGGGACACACGACACAAACGCAGACGTTCGCAAAAGCTGATCAGAACAGCTCGAACCCTAGCGGAATTCCAGGCCTTTTACCAGAAATCTCTGCAGGCTAGGTGATGATTGTGCGATCTGACGGCAGCGGTTACGCCTGACATGATCATACCCCAGCCATCGGTCATCACAAGGTCGAATCCGTATTGAAGTCGTTTCATCGTCGCGTCACCGCCCCAAAGGAATGCGGAATCTCGCGGGCATACGCACAAGCTTTGCACGAGACAGATCATTAAACAAAATAATGATGTAACTATTTCATCTTGGGTATACCATGCCTACTCGTCACATTGCTTTTATTTGTCCGGTAGTCTATGGCTGTCAAGAACAACGCCCGCACACTGATCATGGATCTGCTCTACGCCGATCCTGACGTCACCTTCACCATCCGCCAGTTCCTGCTGGCGGGACAACTCTTTGGCATCAGCGACAATAATATCCGTGTCGCCCTGACCCGTCTGTCCAGCGATCAGCGCATTGAGTCTGCGGGTCGCGGCATCTATCGGCTGACAGCACAGGCCAGAGCCGTCTCAGAGCCTATCGCACACCGCTTTCATGGACGACGTCAGACCCGGACATGGGCTGGCGGCTACCTCGCGGTGCATACCGGTAGTCTTGGTCGGGTTGATCGCGGCGCACTCACCAAACGCGAACGCACGCTGCACCTGAATGGCTTCCGTGAGCTCCAGCCCGATCTGTTTATTCGTCCGGATAATCTCAATGAGGAGATGGAGACGACGCGCAAACGTCTGGTGAGCACCGGACTGGATGAACGCGCCATCGTCATGCTCATTCAGACCATTGATGAAGCACACCAGAAAACCATCAGTCGTCTGTGGGACAAGCAGGCACTCCACCAGAAATATCAGAAGATGAGCAAGCGTATCCAGAGCTGGCTGGCACTGGTCGATACGCTGGACGTGGATGTCGCGGCGCGCGAGTCGCTGCTGATCGGACGCGAAGCCATTCCGATGATGATGAGTGACCCGTTATTGCCTGAGCCCTTCATCGATACCGAACTGCAAGAGACATTCTTTAGTGATGTCGTAAGGCTGGATCAGATCGGCCACGAGCTCTGGAAACGCTTTGCACACGCCCACTGGGCCGAG
>JASLEL010000332.1 GCA_030151145.1 Aquirhabdus sp.
GCCAGTACCGTGGCACCGTTCTGTCGACTGCCATTGATGGTAAAGGCAGGGATATTGAACGGCACTGTCTGGGTCGCGACATTGATCCCCTGCGACTGACCCGGTACCGAGTTGATTGGTTTGTTATTACCGCAGCCCGTGGTACATAACACGATATTGGCATTGATATAGCCGTTAACCGTCTCATTACCACCGCTGTTGCCTACGCCAAAGACACCCGGTTTGGTCGCAGCAGTACCACTGGTCGCAGCAATCGGCATATAGCCGCTTAAGGCATTGATCCCGTTTGGCTTCGCTGTGTTCTGTCCTGCAGTCAAGAGACCCGTACTGGACTGGGCGCTGAGACGAAAGCCGACCACTTGCCGTGTAGAGAGGCTGTTCGGGTTTTTGATCGCAAGCTGGATAAAAGGATTGGTCAGGATCGCATCACAGCTGGCCCGGCTGGCTCCGGCAGCACAACTGCCGATACCGGGATTGCCGCTTAAGCTTAGGGCATTAATATCGATATCACAGCCTTTGCCATTCACGCCACCACAGCCAAGCTGGAGATGCTCGATATTGGCATTCATGGCGAGATCGGCCTTCAAACCCAGCGTAAAGAAACCATAGTCCGCACTGGTGGTCCCCGAACCAGACAGTCCCGAAGGCGGTGCGGTATAGGTCGTGTAATAAGCCGCCTGCCCGGCAACTTCACTTAAGTCGTTGTCTTCCAAGGGTATCATGGCATGGGTCAGCGAAGAAAAATAGCAGAAGGCAAATAGTAGCGTCACAGCACGCCAGATCATCCCTGAATCGGTCTTGGACATCGTCGTCCTCCAAAAAAGCGCTGATCAACTCCGGATCAGACGTCATGCATTCATCACGAATGTATCAATCACATACATCCACAAACTCTCAACATATCATACTATATGATCACAATGTAAACATACAATGTACAGCATCTGATCTGGCGATATTTAAAATCGCACACATCATGCTCAAGTATTTATTTTTCCAGATGATAAAGTTATTTATATTTTTGTAATATTCGACAAAGTGCACTCGCAAACACCGGTTTAAAGTCATATCACATTGAGATATCCTGATATTTTGCGTCAACATTTGCTCAATAAACAGCCAACAAAAAGGCCTTTATGACGGATCATAAAGGCCTTTTAAATATGCACAGCATCTCACCATGTTCTGAGATAGCCCAGATAAGCCATCATCTGATCATTCTGCGCTACATGGCGAAAGCCACGACCGACAGAAAAGAGAATATGGTTCTTCTCATCCAGATTATAGTTACCGCCGACATTAAATCCAGCACTGTCGCCCTGCCCTACGCTGGCCTCTGTGCTATAAAACAGCTCACCACCCAGCGTCAGCGCATCAGAGAGGTCTTTCTGCACCTGCCAGCCAAAGAACCAATGATTGCGTTGCCCCACAGCCGGATTGATCCAATAGCCACCCCCACCATAGCTCTGCCAGCTCCCCCAATGTTTCTGCAGCCAGAGCGGCAGAAAGACCTGCGTCCTGCCATTGCCCAGACCCCGATTCGTATCGCCCGTGGGTAGCTCAATCGCCGGATAGACCGCTGCCATCGGCTGATGGTCACCCTCCTCCAAAATGCGATACTTCACCCCCAGCTCAGTATCGCCATAGCCATACTGGCGGGGGCCTGCCGCAGGGGCATTCAGCATCAGCGGCATCTGGATATGCAACTGCACATCAGGTACCGGACCAAAGTTAAACTCCACATAAGGCGCAGCGCCGGCCCAGCCATCGCGGGTCTTGGTCTGCTGCATGGCGATATACATTTCGTGGTGCTGGTATTCTACCGGCTCTGGATCATCCGTCAGAAAGGGCGCACCGGCATGGGCACTCAAAGCAAGCCCTCCGCCCAGACAAAGCGCAGCCCACGGCAGCAAGCCGCGATGAAATCGTGTCATGGCACTCAAAGATCAATTCAGAATAAAGATAAAGGTGCTCAAGACGAGCACCAACGAGACATTACGCTACATCCTGAGACTTAGCTTACGAATAGCTGCCGCCTCATCGGCTCTGCTACGACGCTACGCAGACCGCTTGGCCTGCCAGATGCCCTCTAGTGCATGCGCCACATCGGCAGCAAAGCGCTCAGCATCAAACACCGGACTCAGCCGGACCTGCTCACGCAACCGCGCACGCAGATCGGCAAGTGCTTGACGCTGGGCCTGATCGGCATTGCCCCAAGCGATGGCCTGACGGATATAGCTCTCCAGATCATGCGTCACCCAGTCCGCAAGACCGGCATTCATCAAGAGCGCCTCGCCCTGACGGCTGACCATGCCCGGCAGTGCCAGCGTCAGCGTCGGCACCCCCATCCATAGGGCCTCTGCCGTCGTGGTCCCACCGGGAAAGTGGAAGGTATCCAAGAGCACATCGACCTCGGCATAAGAGGCCAGATAGACCTCGCGTGACGTCGTACCGACCAGCGTTACACGAGGCAGTGCAATGCCTTGCGTCTGCAGGCGGCGAATGAACTGCGCCTTGATACGGGCATCATCCAGATCTTTAGACTGTATCCGCAGACGTGCATCGGGGCAGGCCGCCAGTATCCGCGCCCACGCCGACAGCACGCTGTCGTTGACCTTATGCAGCATTTGATAGCAGCCAAACACCACACCCGACTGACTGAGCGAAGGCGGTGGACTGACCTCGGGCACGTCCTCAGGAACCGAGAAGCAATAGCGCAGATTGGGCAGACGCCAGACACGTTCGCTAAAGCGTGAGGCTTCATCCTCAGGGACTGTGATGGGATCGGCGATGACATAGTCCATCCGCGACAGACCCGTCGATGCCCAGTAACCCAGCCACGAGACCTGCGCGGGTGCCGCACGACGCGCAAAGACAGGCAAACGATGCCCGCGCGTATGACCGGCCAGATCAATCAGGATATCGATACGGTCGGTCTTGATCTGCGCCGCCAGACGCTCATCACTCCACTGATCGACCCGATACCAGCCATCAAAATAATCACTCAGGCGAAAGGTATAGTCATCCTGCACCTGATGGTTGTAGTAGGCAATCAACTGCAAGCGATCATCGATGCCCGGCAGGCGGCGCAAGGCATCCAGCGTACTTTCCAAAAAATAGCCAACTGGATGAGAGCGAAAATCCGCCGAAACAAAGCCGATCTTGAGAGGCTGATGCGGTTTGAGTATAAACGTGGGCTCTTGCGCATGTTTGGACTCATAGTACATCCGATACAGCGCCTGCGCTTCTGCGAGCCGCGATGCATCAAAGGGATCACGCATATCCTGCAGGGCAAAGAGATTACCAAAAGCGGCCTCAGCCAGTTGATCCTCATGACAGTTGCCAATAGCCTGCACATAAGCCGCATGTGCAGCTTCAGTCTCGCCACTGCGCTCATGCGCCAGTGCCAGATTATAAAAGGCTTCAGCGGATTCAGGCCGGGCGGCAGTCGCCTTGAGCAGATTGTCCCGTGCAGCGGTCACATGACCGGTCTGTAGAAATGCCGATCCCAGCTGAAAAAAACTGTCAAAGCCAGGATCACGCCAAGCCGCCAATTGCAGCGCCGTATGGATACCGGGCAATTGAGCCATGGTCGCTAAGGCAGGATCTATGATGGATTTTTTGGAAGGTTTGATGGAGTTAGGCTGCGTCATGAGCAAAAGATCGTCCTGAATCGGGGCAACGCGACATCTGGGCACTTTAGCATGCCCAGATTAACGCCAGCAACGGCAGTTGATTGATGAAGGCACTCAACCAATCAACTGCCGCGCAACCCGGACCAAGACCCGTCCGATGTCGATCAGAAGTTGGCCAGTAACTGACTCACATTGGGTGCGCCCAGTCCGCTGACATCATCAAAACCGGGACCGGCGAGATTTAACGGACCATTGCTGATCACATTATTGCTGCCCGTGATGATGTCATAAAAACCGGCCGAAGCATGCTGTTTATACGTCTGATACAGCAGCCCGTTAAAACCACCCGATGTACTCTTGACCAGTGCAGGCAATGAGCTGCCTTTATTCGCCAGATACTGTGCAAACACGGCACTGATACCGGCCCAGATCGGTGAGGCAACACTGGTGCCGCCCGTCATCACCCAGCGTTGTTTATAATAGACACCCACGGCACTGTTCTGAAAATCCGCCACAGCAGCCACATCCGGTGTCGCCCGCATATTGCCGTTCATCCCCAGAACGCTGTTTGTGGACAGCAGTGCTGACTGCCATGTCGGCATGATGCCATAGCTGCTGGCACCGCCACCGGTAAACTGCCATGCCGTCTCGCTTTGTGACGAGGTCCATGGAATCGTGTTGATACGGGTACCACCCACGGCAGTGACATACGGCGACGCTGCCGGATATCCCAGAAGATTGCCACCACCATCGCCGGTCGACGCAAAGAAAATCATGCCCTTCGCCTGAGCATTGGCAAACTGCGTATCCTGCGTGTTCACTTGAGCCGCACTGCTCATATACAGGATGTTATTGGGAGAACCAAAACTCATGGATACCGCCGTCACGTCCGGCATGGCCGCCGCTTGATTAGCCGCGCTCATGAGATCTGCAAATGAGCCTGTCGCAGCCGTCACCAGAATGATATGTGCCTGCGGTGCAATCGCATGCACCATCTGTGTATCCAGCTCCGGCTCCGAGCCCCAATCCACACTCGTGGACGGCGTCGCGCCAGCCGGATACGTCACTTGCTGAAAGCAACCATTGCTGCTGGTACATGCCGGCAGTTGATAAGCCTGACTGAAGGTCGTCAGATCATCTCCGACATTGCCAGTGGATGGACCATCAATGATCGCAATAGTCTGACCTGCGCCATTCAGATTGGGCGGGATATTATAGTGTGCCGTCAGATCTGCTGGAGCCAGCGCACCGTTGGGACCTGTACCCCCAATCCCAAACATGTCGACATCCGTCAGGTTCTCCAGAGTACCGGCCTGCGAGCCTGCAACACTGGCACCCGTAATCAGGCCCTGCTGTATACTCTGGATCGCCGTTTGATTGAGGCCGATCGTATAGTTGACGACAGAGCCGTCTGTCTGCCCATAGACATAAGGCGCACCGGCTTTATGGACCTCACCCAGATACACTTGGCCATTCATCTGAAAGAAGATGCGACGAACCTGTGTTTTGCTATTCAAAGGCGCATTAGAGATCCACATGGACACGCCCTGAACCGTACTGATTGTGCCATTGGCGGCCAAATCGATTTCATCAGGATGGGTCGTCGAATTATTATTGTAGAGCGTATGAGGAAACAGCGTGCTTAAGCTGGTCGCACTACAGGGCGCAGGACTCGTGATCGGCGTGGTTCCGTCGCAATTCAGCACGACATAATAATCCGCAATCGCCTGTCCCTGCCGCTTGGTATAAAAAGATCCCGGCAGCCATTGCGCATTGGCGGCAAAGTTATTGCCCGTCACCCAATTGTCAAAAGGATACTGGGCCTGCAACTCCGCCGGGGTATTATCGATCATGCCGGATAACGAGACCTGACTGAAGTTGGAAAACTGATTACTCTGGACGATCTGACCATTATCAGACAGATAGTCTACCCGCACACCACCATTGACATAGCTGATCTGACGCTGCGCTGTGTTCAATCGCGACAGGATTTGCCCATTCAAGAAATAATAAGTCGGTGCCACACCAGGCACCGGCAAGGCGGCATCCATCGTATTGGTATAGGGTGTTTCAAGCTGGGGGCCGTAGGCTGGTGATATCTGTAGATTGCCCGTAGAGGTGGCGAAGATGAAATTGCTATTCGGTACGAGATTCCCGCCACCGTACGGAAAATTACTACTAATATTAAAAGAGCCCCCTTTCAGTTCGAGATTCTCATAAATCTGCTGATCGGCACTCAACGTAACCGGAGGTGTTGCACTTGCACTGCCCCCTCCGCCGCCACCGCCACACGCACTGAGCACGGCACTGAACATCGACAGCAAAGACAGACGAAAAAATAAACTCTTGTTATCCATATATTAATTCTTTAAGACAAATGGTCAATCGCTATAGCGGCCTGCTAACGCCGCGCCCCCTACCCCATGATCCGGATGATCTCACGCCGTCCTTGATACACGTTTCGTCAAGATGTGCTTTCCTTCACGGCCCATCCTGACACTGGACCATGCGATCAAAAAACTACACGATGATTATGCAATAAAGATGAAAGCATGCAAAATGAATTATTTATGTGCTCGCTGTGGCCCATACGCATCAAACCCTCGCCTATGGCAGGCGAAGGTTGCTGTCTTTCTTGTTTATCTGGGCTTGTTGTTTTGAATCTGAATATTAGAAATTAGCCGCATCAATCGCCGCATCGTCCATGCTCAGGCGATAAAAGAGCGCCGCACGCATGGAATGGATCGCCTGTTTCAGATCCGCAATGGCCTGCGCTTTCTTGCCACCGAAATCATCCGGTGCTGCTTCGAGTTTCTTTAATGCGCCCTCAGAGTCGTGAATCGCCGCAACGATGCGTGGATGAGCATGCGCCTCCTGCTGGATGGTGAGTTGGGGGGCAGCCATCGCAGGAGTCACGGCAGCCATACCGATGGTCATGGTGGTGGCAATCAGGGCCGATTTGAATAGGTTATTCATTCTCTTTCTCCGGTTGAGTCGGGTGATCAAAAATACGTATCCAGATGGATACACCCTAATCAACGTGCGGAATCCCTCAAAGGTTGACCGATCGCCTGTAAGCATTAGTGACATTAGGGGCACTTTTTGCAACATCTATGGCGACACAGACATGGACGCCTAAATGCAATAACCACTAAAAACAACAATCTGTGCAAACAACGACCGCTAAATGTAATAACCTCTAAAAACAACAGCCTGCAGACAATGACCA
>JASLEL010000339.1 GCA_030151145.1 Aquirhabdus sp.
ACCGATCATGATCAGCAATAGATGGCTATCGATAAAATAGGGATAGACCATCAGCACCAGACCTGCGATCAGTGCCACAGGAGCCTGCTGCTTGCGGCCATAGAGGGCATATCCCATGCCGATCGCACTAAACACCACGCCCAGCAGCAGTCCTGTCGTATCCATCCCTGTCGTCCTTCTGCATTTGCCTAAATATTGTCTGAATCAGGTGCGGGCCAAATCCGGCTTGGGGGCATGCGCGTGGGCAGGCGGGGTATAGGCAAGCAGACGATCCAAGAGCGGCGTCACTTCGCGCTCGACCATGAGTAGCTCGCGGTGTATAGGTTTGACGAATCCTTCGGTCACGGTATGGTCGAGGAAGGCGATCAGATGATCATAATAGCCCGCGATATTCAGCAGGCCGCAGGGTTTATATTGAAAGCCCAACTGATTCCACGTCCAGATCTCAAATAGCTCCTCCATGGTGCCCAGCCCCCCCGGCAGCGCGATAAAGCCATCGGCTTTCTCGGCCATCAGAGCTTTGCGCTCGTGCATATTCTTGGTGATATACAGCTCGGCCAGCTTGGGATGGGCGACTTCTTTCTGCAGTAATCCCTCTGGAATCGCGCCGATGACGCGACCGCCCAAGTCCAGCATCCGGTCGGCGATGGCACCCATGATGCCGATCTGTGCGCCGCCATAGACGAGGCCAATGTCTCGCTTGACCAGTTCATGCGCGAGATTCTCTGCGCTTTGTGCATAGGCGGGATTGGTGCCGAGTTGGGAGCCGCAGTAGACGCAGATATTTTTAATTTTCATCACCGATCCTTATTTCTTGCCGTGTCGCAGATTGAGCGCAAGTATGCTGCGGTCAACCTTTGATATTAATGTCACGCCATGACATCCCTATGATGGTTGGGCGACCACATCATTTCAGCGAGTCACTGAAGTGCTTGCGCAGCTTGGCCAGCTTGGGCGGGATGGAGAAGTTGCAGTAGCCTTGGGTGGGATTGCGGGCGTAGAAGTCCTGATGATACTCCTCGGCCGGATACACCGCAGGCAGGGGCAAGAGCTCGGTCACAACCGGGATGTCCTCGGCATGCAGGGCTTTGATCTTGGCAAGGGCTGCGGCTTTCTGTGCTTCATCCTGATAAAAGATCACCGAGCGGTACTGGGTGCCGATGTCATTGCCCTGACGGTTGAGCGTGGTCGGATCGTGGGTGACGAAGAACACGTCCAAAATGCGCTCATAGCTGATCTGGTCCGGATCAAAGTCGATCACGATCACTTCGGCATGACCGGTATTGCCGGTGCAGACGTCTTCATAGGTGGGGTTTGGCACATGACCGCCCGCGTAGGCGCTGGTGACGTGGCTGACGCCGTTTAGGGCGCGAAAGACGGATTCGGTACACCAGAAGCAGCCGCCGCCTAAGACGGCGCGAGAGGGAGACGACATGATGAGATATTCCATTCACATAACACATTAAATGGAACGTTAGCACAGCGCGGGCATTCGTGGCAGGGCTTTCGGTAGAGGTCGTGTTACAACGGGCGCGATGAGCCAAATCAAGGCGTTAAATGGTGAAGGGCAGATAAAAAAACCACCGGTTATGGTGGTTCTAATGGTCTTGGGCAATGGCTTCTGGCGATCAGTGCGCGGCTTTGCGATAGGTCACAAACTGAAACCCCACCCCTGACTTCTCATCCTGCTGCTGAGGCCCGCTTGCACTCTCGACCCACTCGTTACCCAGCACCGGATAGTGCGCATCTCCGCCGACATCGAGATCAACAAAAGTGATCTCCAGCCGATCCGCATGCGGCAGGGTGAGGCTAAACAGCTCGCCGCCACCGATCAGATAGATGGCGCTTTGCCCTCTGGCTTGAGCGTCGGCTGCGGCATCGGTTAGCAGTGCTTCTAGGGAAGTCCGCACCTGCACGCCCTCATGCTGCCAGTCAGTATTGCGCGTCAGCACCCAGTGGCTGCGGTTGGGCAAGAGGCGACCGAGTGAGTCAAAGGTCTTGCGTCCCATGACGATGACACCGCCTTGCGTGATTTCTTTGAAATGCTTCAAATCAGCCGGCAGATGCCACGGCAGGCGGTTATCCACGCCGATACAGCGGGCGCGATCCATGGCGACGACGTGGACCAGTTCGACGGATTTTTCGATGGGGTTGATGCTCATCAATTCGCAACCATCTTAGACCGCAACCGGCGCTTTGATGCCCGGATGGTGCTGGTAGTTTTCAAGCGTGATGTCGTCGAAGGTGAAGCCATCGATCTCGGTGATGGCGGGATTAAGTTTCAGCGTAGGCAGTGGCATCGGCGCACGCGAGAGCTGAAGCTCGGCCTGCTCGAAGTGATTGCTGTACAGATGGCTGTCACCGCCGGTCCAGACGAAGTCACCCACTTCAAGACCCGTCACCTGCGCGATCATGTGCGTGAGCAAGGCGTAGCTGGCGATGTTAAACGGTACACCCAGGAAGATATCCGCGCTGCGCTGATAGAGCTGGCAGGAGAGTTTGCCATTCGCGACGTAAAACTGAAACAGCGTATGGCACGGGGGGAGCGCAACCTGATTGGCCTCTTTGGGATTCCAGCCGGAGATGATCAGACGACGCGAATCGGGATTGGTCTTGATTTCGTTGATCAGCCACTTGAGTTGATCGAAGCCGTCTTTGTTATAGCTGCCGTCGGCGTTCTTGGTCGCGCCGAAATTGCGCCACTGATGGCCGTAGACCGGACCAAGCTCGCCCTCAGCGCGGCCAAAGCGCGCACATTGCTCAGGGGTGGCCCATTCATCCCAGATGCTGACGCCTTGCTCTTGTAGATATTGTACGTTGGTATCGCCACGCAGGAACCACAGCAATTCAATCGCGACCGATTTGAAGTGCACACGCTTGGTGGTCAGGATGGGAAAGCCTTTTTGCAGGTCAAAGCGCATCTGATAGCCAAACACCGAGCGGGTGCCGGTGCCGGTGCGGTCGGT
>JASLEL010000019.1 GCA_030151145.1 Aquirhabdus sp.
CCTGCGCGGACAACCACGCCAGCAATCAGTTCAGGCTTGACTTCAACGCGGCTGTTGATCTTGGTGCCGAAACGGGCAGCCAGTCGATCAACCAGTGCCTGATTTTGTTCATTTGACAGCGGGAACGCCGACTCAATGACGACATCAGTCTCATTCAGTCCAACGGCGCGTAACGCTTCAAATTCAGCAGACACTTCAGGCAACAGGGTCAGACGACCATGCTCAGCCAGTTGGCTCAGGAAGTTGCGGAAACCCGCATCATCCTTCGCGCCCAAAACGTCAAGAATCGCTTGAACCTGTTGTTGTTCAGTCAATGTTGGCCGACTCAAGTAATCAGCAAACTGCTGATCCTGCACAGCAGCACCTGCATTGGCGAGCGTGGCGGACCACGTCTCGATGGCAGGGGCTTGCTGCTCTTGAGCATACGCAAATGCTGCTTTAGCATAAGGTCTTGCTAATGTTGAAAGTTCAGCCATGTTTTGCCTCAAACATTTTGCGTCAAGAGTTACAGTTCAGCCGCCAGTTGATTCAGCATCGCTGCATGGGCGTTCTGATCCACTTGCGCTTTCAGGATCTTCTCGGCACCAGCAACAGCCAATGCGGCAACCTGACCACGCAGTGCTTCACGCGCCTGATTGATTTCCTGTTCTACAGCTTCACGCGCTTGCTGACGAATACGCTCGCCTTCTGCGGTGGCTTGAACACGGGCATCTTCGATCAGCTGTGCTGCACGGCGATTGGCCTGTTCGATCAATTGAGCAGTTTGCGCCTTGGACGCATTCAGCTCTTCCTGCACCTGATTTTGTGCAGCTGCAAGCTCAACCTTTGCTTTTTCTGCGGCGTTCAGACCATCAGCAACTTTACGCTGACGCTCTTCGATCGCGCCGATCAGTGGTGGCCATACGAACTTCAGGCAGAACACCACGAACAGGATAAAAGCAATGATTTCGCCTAACAGGGTTAAATTAATATCCATGTTATGCCCTCAAATTAAAAAACAGAGGCTGGATTAGTGAGTCGCAGCAGGAGCAGTAACAGCAGCTGGCGCCGAAGCAGCAGCATCTTTAGCTTGGCCAACAAATGGGTTGCTGAACAGAATGAACAGACCCAGACCAACAGCGATCATTGGTACGGCGTCAACCAGACCCATAACAACGAAGAATTTGGTTTGGAGTTGTGGACCCAGCTCAGGTTGACGAGCAATCGCTTCGATGAAACGGCCACCGAGGATACCGATACCAATCGCGGCACCCAGAGCACCGAAAGCCAGAAGAAGCGCACCAGCGATAGCCGACAGACCGATTAAAGTTTCCATTATGCAAGACCTCAAGGTTAGTTAAAACAAGAACACGTTACGTTAGATACCACACACGATTGGCACGCCGGTTCAGGGCGTGCCGTTCGCTTTAATGCTTTTCACTCGCCATCGACAGGTACACAATCGTCAGCATCATGAAGATAAATGCCTGCAGGGAGATAATCAGAATATGGAAGATCGCCCAAGGCACAGACAGGGACCATTGCACCCACCATGGCAACAGGCAGATCAGAATGAAGATCAGCTCACCGGCATACATGTTACCGAACAACCGCAGCGCCAGAGACACAGGGCGGGCGATCAAAACAACGATTTCAAGGAAAAAGTTGATCGGGATCAGAATGGCTTGAATCAGTTTGTTGTCGGTTGAGAACGGATGCAGGGTCAATTCACCCACAAAGCCGCCAAAACCCTTGATCTTGATCGCAAAGAACAGCGTCAGGATAAATACAGACAGCGACAGACCCATGGTCACGTTCGGGTCAGTGGTCGGTACGACTTTCATATGACCGATACCAAAGACATGCTCACCGATCCAAGGCAGGAAGTCGACGGGGATCAGGTCCATAAAGTTCATCAGGAAGATCCAGACGAAAATGGTCAGCGCAAGCGGTGCGATCAGCTTGGAAGTACCATGGTAGGTATCACGTACGCTGGTATCGACGAACTCAACGATCATTTCGATCATCGCCTGCAGCTTGCCCGGTACACCGGCAGTTGCACGACCGGCAACCCACGCAAACAGAATGCAGAAGAACAGACCCAGACCGATCGCCCAACCCAGAGAGTCAACGTTGATCGAGTTAAAGCCCATGGCTTTGGCTTCGGCAGCATCATGAGCAAAGCCATAAGTGCCGGTCTGTGGGTCCTTACCGTAGGTGAGATGAGTTAAATGGTGAGTAATATACTCAGAAGACGTCAGAGCTTGCTGTTCAGCCATCAGGCACACCCAAGAAAGTTAATACAAAACCAGTTATTACCGAGAATCACGACATCAGATTTGCCAAACGGGCCGATCCACCTGTCAGATCTCACATCAATCTTCCGGGACATCCACGCATATGCGCCAGGAATCAATCCGTGCCCACATCCGCTTTTTTGTCAGCAACCCATCGGGTTGCCGCCCCTTTGTCACACGTTATCTATTACACGTTATTCTGGTGCAAGGCAGCACCATCGCCACCAAATCTGCCGCATCATAAAGCATCAGTAAGACATTTCCATGAAACACTGACCGACACATGAATGACACATCACTAAACGCTGGATTTTTAATCCAAACCACATCATCTGACGCGATGACTGGTCAGCCACGGATAAATCCAAGACATCAGCTGCGTTGCCGCGAAAGCCAGAAACAGACTCCCTGCGACCAGCGGCTTGACCTCGTGAAACACCACCACAAAGCCCATGATAATCAGCACAAACTTGCCGATCATGCCCTGATAGAAGCCCGCTAGCATCGCCCGACCCGGCCCACCTTGACGGAAGGAGCGCCACGCGGCATAGCTACTGCCGACCCAGCCGATCAAGCCGCCATACAGCGCGCTCGAAGCCGCAAGACTGCCCGCAAGCACATATGCAAGCGCCACCACCACCGGAATCACACCGGCCTGAAGCAGGACCAGCTCAACCGGAAATCTTAGCTGAATCAAAGGACTTGGACGACTCATCACACATCCACACCCGCCATCGGCAGGCAAAGCAGATTAATATCAGACCGCGTGCGAGCAAATTTTCACCAGCCCAAAGCGCCATCATTATAGTTATGTGACGACTTTGTTGCAAGTGGAAAGCTCAAGTTGATTGTTTTGTGTACCGACCTGCACAATATGGAGATCATCAATTAAAGAACCTCATCAACCACAACCGCTCACAGCAGCACATTTTTACCGCCCATCCGCACACTGCCGCAGCACAGTCGCCACCTGTTGCCAACCCTGCACAAAACTCGTCGCCGTCGCCATGACCTCATCGGCAGAGGCTACGCGCACCGGTTGCAGTTTTTGCAGCATCGCAGCACCGAGCGGACGCTCACTGACCATGCAGATCGCACCCGAGCCTCTGTTTTGACTCAGCCACAGCCACTGTCCAGCCGCAGGCGGCAGCTCAGGATCGACTGTCATGGCACCGCGCAGATGTAAGCCTAACACAGGCTCGATATAGTGAAAGGCATCATGATAGACCCAATAGTCACGCGGCACATTGCGCGCTGAATGCACCTCACTCACCGCTGCCAGCAGTTGATCACGAAACCGGGCAGCATTCGCCAGATAGCGATCCGCAAGCTGGGGATACTGCCGCGCACGCACCGTCGCAATGGCATAAGCGATCCCGACCGCATTGGCTGGATCCAGCCACAGATGCGGGTCCAGCGAACCCGCAATCGGCTGCCCGCGTAAATCACGCAAAGGCAGACGACGCAGGGCTTTCATATCCAGCAATGCAATCGCATTCGACTGCCCAGCCAGAAGCGACTGCAGCGGTGCCTCATAAGCCGCACCAAACCACACCACAAAATCAGACTGCTTAAGCAGCAGCCGATCTGCCGGACGCAGACTCACCTCATGTCCACTCGATGCCGGTGGCAACAACGCAACCGGGGTCTCGATACCAGCTGTCACGGCCTGAGCGATCAAATACAGAGGATGCGTGGTCGCGACCAGCGTGCCTGCGTATGACATGCCTGCACCCAGCAGCCACAGCGAAAATCCACACCATAGACGCACCCAGACCAACATACCCGTACACCCCACACCGTTGCAAACCAGATATGTTACACTATTACATCCATCATCTGAACTTTCCGTCTTCGCCGAGGCCAAGCCATGTCCACGCCTGCTGCTGACTCATCACCCGCGACTGTATGCGCATATCGTCATCATCATCACGATCACAGCATCCATGCGCACAGTCATGAAAACAGCCTGCACGACACGCACACGCACAGCGTGGAGGCTTGGCTTGCTGAAGCAGAAAACCAATGCGCCCAACGCGGGGCACGCTGGACAGCACTGCGCGGTGAAGTACTGCGCCTGATTCTGGAGGCGGGCAAGCCAATCGGTGCATACGATCTCCTCGCACGAATGGCCCACCATGGCCGCGCCCCTGCCCCACCGACCGTCTATCGCAGTCTGGATTTTTTGTTGGAGCAAGGCTTCATCCATCGCCTGACGTCAATCAATGCCTTTGTCTCTTGCTGCCATCCACGCAGCAACCATGATGCCGCCTTCCTCATCTGTCAGCGCTGTCACCGCGTTGATGAAGCCGAATCGAATGATCTGAAGCACTTGCTGCACAGCCTCGCCGCACAAGGCAATTTCACGCCGACCCAAACGATCATCGAGATTGCCGGGATCTGTGAGGACTGCCGCAATCAGGACCCAGACGCACCAGCCCCAACCACCGCACCGACCGTCGCGAATCCATCGGGCAAAAAAGCACCCCGGAGCAAGGCATGAACGCGCCAGCAACCCCAGCGGCAAACCATCACGATGCCCCTGCTACCCCAGCGCAGACGGATGCTCTGATCACGATTGAAGATGCGACCGTCCAATTCGGCACGCGCAAAGCACTCAATCAGGTCTCCCTCAATATCTACCCGCGCGAGATCATCAGCCTGATCGGCCCGAACGGCGCCGGCAAATCGACGCTGGTCAAAGTGGTCTTGGGTCTGCAAAAACTGCATCGCGGCAAGCGTAAGGTGATAAAAAATCTCGCCATCGGCTATGTGCCGCAGCATTTTCACCTGTCCAAGAGCCTGCCGCTTCGCGTCGTGGATCTGCTGGATCTGATCCCCGCCTCTCCGGCCTTCCTGCAGCAGATTCTGCAAGAAACCGGCGCACAGCATCTACTGACCCGCAGCGTACAAGAGCTTTCGGGCGGTGAACGTCAACGCGTGTTGCTGGCGCGTGCCCTGCTTTTACGCCCGGATCTATTGGTGCTGGATGAGCCCATGCAGGGCTTGGACATGCTGTCCGAAGCCGAGCTGTACGCCTATGTGCGCACCCTGCCTGAGCGCTATGGTTGCGCGATCCTCATGGTTTCGCACGACCTGCAGTGGGTCATGCAGGGGACTCAGCGCGTGATCTGCCTCAATCACCACATCTGCTGCAGTGGCTGCCCGACCACGGTTCTGCAGGATCCGGCCTATCAGGCACTGTTTGGCACGGGTCGCGTGCCTTATGCCCATCATCACGACCATTGTCGCCATGAAGATCTGGCTCCAGAACACGCCCACGCCATTGAGCCGCACTTGCACCCCGAAGTCGATATCGACCTGATCGCACCAGCGCAAACACACTTGCCACACGCACATCCGCACCACGACCACACAGGAACGACGTAATGGATTATGTGAGTTTGCTGGCCCCTGCGTGGACCATGGGTGCGCTGCTGACCTTTTTGACGGCCCCGCTCGGTTGCCTCATGCTGTGGCGGCGCATGGCGTTCTTTGCCGATACGCTGGCGCATGGCACCTTGCTGGGCGTGGCGATGGCGGGGCTTTTGGGTCTGCCCTTGTGGGCGGGTGTCTTTGCAGTATCGGGGATTCTGGTGGTCGTACTCTGGGGGTTGCGCGATCAGCGCCTACCCATGGATGCACTCTTGGCACTGTGTTCATCGGCACTCTTGTGCAGCGGATTACTGCTGGTCAACCAGCTCCCCGCACTACGGCCTGAGCTGATTGGCTATCTGTTTGGTGATCTGCTGGCGCTCAGTTGGTCCGATCTACCGGGGCTGATGATCGCAATCGCTTTAGGCGTCGGCATACTCGCATGGCACTGGCGCGCGCAAGTCAGACTCGCCATTGATGAAGACATGGCGACCAGTGAAGGCATCGCGGCTGGGCGTCAGCGCCTGATCTTCATGCTGGTACTGGCACTGTTTACCGCCCTTGCACTCAAAGCCGTCGGCACCCTGCTGATGGGCGCACTCCTGATCATCCCGGCCTTGAGTGCACGCCTGCTGGCCCACTCGCCGCGCCAGATGGTGATCTATGCCTTCATCATGGCGCAAATCGGCATCATGAGCGGCCTCTTTAGCAGTGTGGCGCTCAACATCGCCACAGGCGCCAGCATTGTCCTCTGCATGGCGCTGATCTTTGCGCTCATTTATGCCGGTCAGGCGCTCTGGCGCAGACGCCAGCAGCCACGCCTCTCATGATCAGTCGCTCAATCCAGACAAATCACTGCACCCGTTTACGCGTGGTCTGATCTGCCGCCTGCCTGAAGAACTCATAAATGCCATCCGCACTCATCTGCCGCGCATTGGCAAGCTCCCCTGCCTGCGTGATATAGAGGATCTGATCATCGGGTGAGACGATCACAGCTGCCGGAATGCCTTTCTTGATCGGACTGCCATAGTGATCCGAGATATCGAGATTATGATTAAAATCGCCCACATCGACCTTGACCACCTTAAAGGACTGATTGATCAGATCGGCACTCTTGCCCTTCTGCAGCACCTCATCCAGCACCCGACAGTCGGGACACCAGTTGGCACCAAAGATCAACAAGACCGGCTTATGTGCACGTTTGGCTGAAACCAGTGCCTGCTTGATCTCGGCATGGGCATCTGCTGCAGGATCATAAGCCGCATGAGCGGCAACCCCCAAAAACAGACTCGTGACCAGCAGCGCAGCACGCCAACCAAAGTATCGATATTGCATCATCTTGACCTCTTTACGACCGTCGCAGCGTGATCACAGGTGACCACCCCAGCGACTCCATATTGGACGTATTGTTTAGAATAAATCTTGACTAACAGGTTTGTTCGGCGAATTTTACGCCGAAAATCCAGCGTATTTCGTAGCAAATTTGCGGCCAAGCGGCGCCCAACAAGATGAATTGATCTGCCAAATGCCGCCACCTGTCCAACAGGATGCGATAAATTTCGGTGCAACCCGCCACGCAGCCTTTGTTGGCCTGCCCTGCTCTGCTATAGTGTCGTCTTTTGTCGTATAGCCTTTTTTGAAGCCATGAACACTGCCATTCAGTCTGCCCTTGCCACAGCCATCACCACTTTAAAAACCGACGGTCTCCTGCCCGCCGAATGGCAGGACAACAGCACACTGAACCGTACCAAAGATCGCGCGCATGGCGACTTCGCCTCCAACGTCGCCATGCTGGCCGCCAAAGCCGCAGGTCTAAAGCCCCGTGATCTGGCGGAGAAAATCCTTGCCGCCCTGCCTACCACCAGCTCGATTGCCAAGGTTGAGATCGCAGGCCCCGGCTTTATCAATTTTTTCCTCAATGACGATGAGCGCTTTGCCATTCTGGACCGCATCCAGACCGAGAGCGACACCTTCGGCATCAATGATCTGAATCGCGGCAAGACCGTACAGGTCGAATTCGTCTCCGCCAATCCCACCAGCTCCCTGCATGTCGGGCATGGTCGCGGTGCCGCCTACGGCATGACGGTCGCCAACCTGCTCGAAGCCACCGGCTATCAGGTGCAGCGCGAATACTACGTCAATGACGCCGGTCGCCAGATGGACATCCTCGGCACCAGTACCTATCTGCGTTATCTGGAGCTGTGCGGTCAGACCCTGACCTTCCCGCAGAATGCCTACAAGGGCGACTATGTCTATGACATCGCCCGCCATGTGCGCGAGCAGCATGGAGATATCTTTGTCCGCCCTGTCGCGGATGTTTATCTCGATGTGCCTGAAGACGTGGTCTACGGCCCCGCAGACGCTGAGGGCAATCGTCCTGTGATCAGCGGCGATAAAGAAAAACACATCGATGGCCTGATCGCAAATGCCCAGAAGCTCTTGGGTGCGGACGGCTATGCCGTGTTTCACCAGCAGGCATTGCATGAGATTCTGGACGATATCAAAGATGACTTGGGTGAGTTTGGCGTACGCTTTGACAACTGGTTTAGCGAAGCCACGCTCAAAGACAAGATCACCGAAGCCCTGCAAACCCTGCAGGACAAAGGCTTCCTGTATGAAAAAGACGGGAATATCTGGTTCCGCTCGACCGACTTTGGCGACGAAAAAGACCGTGTGGTGCAGCGCAAGAACGGCCTCACCACTTACTTCGCCGCCGACATCGCCTATCATCTGAATAAATTCCAGCGTGGCTTCGGCGAAGTCGTCAACATCTGGGGTGCCGACCACCACGGCTACATCACCCGCGTCAAGGCCGCCATCACGGCACTCGGCTATGATGCAGACAAGCTCACCATCCTGCTCGTGCAGTTCGTGAGCCTGTGGCGCAGTGGCAATCCGGTGCAGATGTCGTCGCGTTCCGGCTCGTTCGTCACTCTGCGTGAGCTGCGTCATGAAGTCGGCAACGACGCCGCACGTTTCTATTATGTGATGCGTAAAAGCGCACAGCACATCGACTTTGACTTGGACCTTGCCGTATCCCAAAGCAAGGACAATGCCGTCTACTACATCCAGTACGCCCACGCCCGCGTGCATCGTATGCTGGAGAAGGTCACTGAGCTGGGCCATCGCTTCGATGCTGCTGCCGGTCGCGCCGCAGCCAGCCGTCTGACAGAGACCGTCGAAGAAGAGCTGCTGGCTAAACTCGCCGCCTATCCCGACGCACTCACCAGCGCCGCCCTGCAATACGAGCCGCATCAATTGGGTAATTACCTAAAAGAACTGGCATCACTGTTTCACGGCTGGTATAACGAACACAAAGTCATCGGTGACGATGCCGCCCTGATGCAAGCGCGTCTGCTGCTCAGCGTCTCGGTCCGTCAGGTGATCAAAAACGGCCTGCTTCTGCTCGGCGTATCCGCACCCGTCTCCATGTAAGGCGGGATTGCGGCTGGATTTTGTTTTTTGTGACTCATTTTTGTGTTTAGCCCGTTTTAACAAAAGGATGTGATCGTGTTTGGATCTAAACCTCGTGGCGCCACCCAGCGCCCTGCCGCCGTCGCCAGCAAGGGACCGCTTGTTCCGGCATGGTTATGGACCGTGTTCGGTATCCTGTGCGGCCTGTCTTTCCTTGCCCTGATCTATCTGTGGCAGCCATGGCAGCCGTCCTCGCGGGATAACGGCAGTACGACCACACAAGCGCACACCACCACAGCACCCTCGACAGACAGTAAAAAGAACTTCCAGTTCTACGACCTCCTGCCCAAGCAACAGGTGACGCCGATCCCAACCCAGACTGTCCCGACCGATGTCAGTCCTGATGATCCGGCAACCGTCGTAGACAGCAGTGGCAAAGACACAAGCTCAGCGTCATCCGGCAAAGCCGCAGGCCACAGCGCCTACATTCTGCAGGTCAATAGCTTCCAGTCCGCCGATGATGCCGACAAGCAGCGCGCTGCGGTGCTCCTAGCCGGTCTGCCCGTCGATGTACGCCACACCACCGACAGCACGGGTCAAGAATGGTATCGTGTCATCTCCGGTCCCTATGACTCGCGCGCCGAAGCCCTCAAGGCACAACGCCAGCTGCAGGACAGCGGCATTGATGCCATCGTCGTCGAACAGGAATAAAGCAAACCTCACCCTCATGGCCTCGCAGA
>JASLEL010000433.1 GCA_030151145.1 Aquirhabdus sp.
GTTCTGCTGGACGAAGTCCGCGCTGGTGGCCGTATCAACCTGATCATCGGTCGTGGTCTGACTGGCAAGGCTCGTGAAGCGCTGGGTCTGGCACCATCGACCCTGTTCCGTCACCCACAGCAGCCTGCCGATACCGGCAAAGGCTACACCCAAGCTCAGAAGATGGTTGGTCACGCTTGTGGTCTGCCAGAAGGCAAGGGCGTCCGTCCGGGCACCTACTGTGAGCCGAAGATGACCACCGTGGGTTCGCAAGACACCACCGGTCCAATGACTCGTGATGAGCTGAAAGATCTGGCCTGCTTGGGCTTCTCTGCTGACCTCGTCATGCAGTCTTTCTGTCACACTGCTGCTTATCCAAAGCCAGTCGACGTGACCACGCATCACACGCTGCCTGACTTCATCATGAACCGTGGCGGTGTATCGCTGCGTCCTGGTGACGGTATCATCCATAGCTGGCTGAACCGCATGCTGCTGCCAGATACCGTAGGTACTGGTGGTGACTCGCACACCCGTTTCCCGATCGGTATTTCGTTCCCAGCGGGTTCGGGTCTGGTCGCGTTCGCGGCTGCGACCGGCGTGATGCCACTCGACATGCCAGAGTCTGTACTGGTCAAGTTCAAGGGCAAAATGCAACCCGGCATCACCCTGCGTGACCTCGTGCATGCCATCCCTTACGTGGCCATCAAAGCCGGTGATCTGACGGTCGAGAAGAAAGGCAAGAAGAACATTTTCAACGGTCGTATCCTTGAGATCGACCTGTCGGAGATGGAAGGCGATCTGACTGTAGAACAAGCGTTCGAGCTGTCTGATGCGTCTGCTGAGCGTTCGGCTGCTGGTTGCTCGATCACGCTGTCCGAGAAATCTGTTGCTGAATACCTGACTTCCAACATCACCATGCTGAAGTGGATGATCGCAGAAGGCTACGGTGATGCCCGTACCATGGCCCGTCGTGTCGAAAACATGCAGAAGTGGCTGGCTAACCCAAGCCTGATCAAAGCTGATGCCGATGCCGAATACGCCAAAGTATACGAAATCGACCTAGCCGACATCAAAGAGCCAATCCTGTGCTGCCCGAACGATCCAGATGATGCCAAACTGCTGTCCGACGTTGCTGGTGACAAGATCGATGAAGTGTTCATCGGTTCCTGTATGACCAACATCGGTCACTTCCGCGCTGCCGGTAAGCTGCTGGATAAAGTTGAGGGTGGTTCGCTTGCGACCCGTCTGTGGCTGGCTCCGCCAACCCGTATGGATCAGCATGAGCTGATGGAAGAGGGCTACTACAACATCTACGGTCGTGCCGGTGCGCGTACCGAGATGCCAGGCTGCTCGCTGTGCATGGGTAACCAAGCCCGTGTCGCTCCGAACACCACTTGTGTATCGACTTCGACCCGTAACTTCCCGAACCGTCTGGGTCAGGGTGCCAACGTTTACTTGGCTTCTGCTGAGCTGGCTTCGGTAGCTGCTGTACTGGGTAAACTGCCAACCGTGGCTGAATACCAGAAGTATGCTAATACCATCGACAGCATGTCGGCTGACATCTACAAGTATCTGAACTTTGACAAGATGGCTGAGTACACTGCTCAGGCAGACAAAGTTGATACCGCCAAGATCAGCGTTGCTCAGTTGACTTGATCCTAAGCCTATAGCAAAAAAGCCCTGCTCAATTGAGTGGGGCTTTTTTGTTTTTGGGGGTAGCTGGTTAATAGGTCGATGAAACTATATATTGATGAGTAGAGGTGATAAAACGAATGTCCGAACCTATTTATTTCTATACTAAAAACGATCCGTACTATGAGCTATCCAATTTTGCGCCATATGGTTTGACTGCAGACGGTGTGTACTGGACGACCGTCGAGCATTA
Organism: Aquirhabdus sp.; assembly: GCA_030151145.1. GTDB lineage: Bacteria > Pseudomonadota > Gammaproteobacteria > Pseudomonadales > Moraxellaceae > Aquirhabdus. Next base: position 1,865 of record JASLEL010000433.1, read on the forward strand.
TTTTCAGGCACAGAAGTTTCATGATGCCGATTATCGTGAACGTATACGTCGTGCCTTGACACCGAAGGACGCCAAAGTATTGGGTCAAAGCCGTGCAATAACTCTACGCGCTGACTGGGAGGTCGTCAAAGTCGAGCTCATGCACTTTGCATTGCGGCAGAAGTTTACTCGTCCAGAATGGGGCGAGTTACTGATTTCAACTGGTGATGGACCACTCTATGAGAATTCCCCATCCGACTATTTCTGGGGCATTGGGCAGGATGGGTCGGGGCAGAATATGCTGGGCCAACTCCTGGAATTGGTGCGCAAAGAGCTCAAGAGTGCTCATTAAAACGCAGCTGTGCACCAAATTTTGATCATATGGTCTTTCGGGGCTTATGTAGTGTAAACACCATCACGCATTTGCCTATACCCAACTTGGCACATTCTTTGTAAGCTTGGACTGTTTGATCAAATTCACTAAAAACAGATTCACTAAAATCAGAGCCTAGCCATGAAAGCGAAAATTCTCCTCCTGAGCCTGTGCGTCACCGCGATCACAAGCTCAGCATTAGCTGTGGAGCCAGCTAATACCGACGCTAAAAGTCCAGATGTTCAGAACCCTGACGTAAAAACAAGGGTCAAAGCCTTAAATGATTTGCTGGCCGAACAATGGCAGCACAATCTCGAAAATGCACCAGAGTTCGCTACCACTTTGGGCGATCTGCGATATAACGACCGCTGGAGCGATTATTCACTTGCACATGTCGAGAGCGAGCGCAAGGCCACGGCCGATTTCCTCAAGCGTTTTCTTGCTATCGACACCACCGGCTTTGGGGCGGAAGACAAGCTCAATCAACAGCTCATGGTGCGTCAGCTTAAGGACAATCTGAAAGGTGTAGAGCTTAAAGTCTACGAGATGCCGTTCGACCAGATGAATGGTGTGCAACTGCAACTGCCGGGCTTTGTCAGCTCGATTCCGTTTACCAGCGTCAAAGAATACGAGGACTATCTCAAGCGTCTGCAAGGCATTCCAAAAGTCTTGGAACAGTCCACTGAAGTCGCCAAGCAAGGTCTCAAAGACGGCATGATGCCACCTAAATACCTGCTTGAGAAAGTCGTGACCCAGATCGACAACATCGCCAAGCCCGCAGGCATGGACAGTGCTTTCGCGGATCCGCTCAAACATTTCCCGGCGGGTG
>JASLEL010000423.1 GCA_030151145.1 Aquirhabdus sp.
CTTTTGTGCTCATGATCCGGTTGAGTTTGATCGCTATCGCCTTAAGCAATAATTCCCGTGCAGCATGGGCTCTTGATTAGCGTCTGTATGGATATCCTTGATGTGTTTGACAGGAACACCAAGGTATGTGTCAAGCGATCATGAGCTAAGCGTATTCGTGGCCTTAGATCGAGGGATATTGCTAAGATACCGGTATAGGTTGTGGTTGTGCCAGCGGGTGCTGTCTTGAGGCTAATCGATCAAATGGATTGTGGCTACCCGTATAAATCCGATCAATCACCTCACGCTCACCAAGGGTAAATTGGGTAATAAAGGCTTCAGCAGATTTAAGTGGACCCATGGCGATAAATCCTTCATCCAAGAAGGCATAGCCCGCTTCTAAACCATGTCGTGACGAGAGTCCTTTGGTCCATCGGAAGATACCGCGGATGACTCTGGAGTGGACATATTTGTCCAGATGATGGCCTAGCCCATCCAGCAGATCGAGTTGACGGCGACGCTCTCCCGCCTGATCGGCTTGGTGGTAGAGCTGAATAATCTGCTGGTCATTCGCTGCTGCGTCATGCTCATCGAGATCGTGTGTCATGAGGCTGGCCAGTTTCTGGTCGAGCTCAATCGAGAGCAGGGTCAGCTCAATGCCCTGAAACGCCGTTTTGATGGTGCTGTCAGGCACCAGCCCTTCGAATACTTTGGCAACTTGGAGGATTTGCTGGCACTGTTGCGCCAGCACATCAAAATCCGGTCCGCCATATAGCCGGGTCATGAAGTAGTCCACCATCAAATGATGCTCAGGAATGGCGAACAGCTCGGCATGGATATGCTGCATGCGCCGCTTCTGCCAGCGCTGGATGGCATCCAGTCGGGCAGCAAGCTGTGGATCATGGTGAAATTCCAGCGCGTAGTAGTGGGCAAGCAGTCCACGTATCGGATCAAAAGTCGCCATCGGTATATTCCTTCACACCTGAGAGTTGATTAAACGGACACTCGCCCAGACCGGGCAGATGACTGGTTCTATGGGTCAGTATACCGATTCATCCGGCATATGCATTGGCCTCGTGTGGGTCTTAGCCCGGCACCAGTGCCATTTTGTCCAGATGGGTAACGAAAGTAGCGATCTGATCCAGTGCGTGATCGGCTTCTTTCACCAGCATGTTGAACATCTGGAAATTATGCCACATACCGTCAAAGATCTGCAGATCCACAGTGACACCTGCCTGCTTTGCACGCAGGGCCAATAAGGTCGCATCGTCCACAATGATCTCACTGCTCCCGACCTGCACCAGAATCGGCGGCAGACCCTCAAAGTTGGCAAATACCGGAGAGACCCGCGGATCACGCGCTGGAATGTCTCCCCTAAACCCATCTGCACCGCGCTGAAGTGCCAGCTTGGATACCATGGGGTCCTTGTGCCGGTTGCGTGTGACCGAGTCGGCCGAGAGTGTCAGATCGATATACGGCGAGATCAAAAAAATCCCGGCAGGCATTGGCTGCTGGTCGTCACGCAGCGACTGACACAGGAGCAGGGCCAAGGCACAGCCGCCCGAGTCGCCGCCCAAGACGATCTGATCGGGACGATAGCCCAGCGCGACGAGGGCATCATAAGCATGGCGTGCGGCATTCAGCGGAATCGGATAGGGATGCTCGGGTGCGCGCGGATAGTCCAGCATATAGACCGTGTTGCCTGTACGTACGGCCAGTTCACTGCCGAGTGCGCGGTGGCTGCGAGGAGATCCGGCAAAGAACGCACCGCCATGCAGATGTAGAATGACCTGATCTGTCTTACTGCTGGCGGTGCGCGGCATGATCCATTCAGCAAATGAGCCGCCGAGCGTCACCGGCACGACAGTGACCTCCTTGCGCACAGGAAATACTCTGGCACCCAACTCCAGCGCCATTCGTGCCAGCGTAAAGGGCAGCGGCAGTCCGCTGGCGGGTTTGAAGGTCAGTCGCAGGGTGGTCTTGACCGTGGCGGTGCCGAGTTTGTCGAGTAGTGTCATATGGACTCCTGATTCTAAAAGAGACATGCGTGTCGGCCTGTGGTCAGACCGTCACGCCTTGATTGATCAGATAATCTTTGAGGTTAAAGCGGGCCATACGACGCTTCATCTCAAAGGTGCTCCAAGGCCAGACGGTGCTGTTACGGCCATTGGCATCGATGAAATAGCTGCTACAGCCACCGATATTCCAGACCGTGCCCTGCAGGGCTTGCTGTACTTCGTCATTGAATTGCGTCTGGCGTTCAGGGTCCACTTCGATGGTCAGGATATTGTCGCGTCGGGCCTTGGTCAGGGCTTCGACGATCATGGCGACCTGCGCTTCAATGATGATGAATGCAGAGTTGTTGATGGCGATGTTCGGCCCGAACATGACGAAGGCATTGGGACATTCGGCAGTCATGGTCCCGAGATAGCCGATCGGGCTGCCGTGCCAGACTTCCGCCAGCGTCTTGCCGCTTTTGCCACGGATATGCTTGGCAATCGGTGGATTGCTGACTTCAAATCCAGTGCCCAGGATGATGGCATCAACTTCGTGATGGCTGCCGTCACTGGCAATCACGGCATTGCCTTTGATTTCTTGCACCCCGGTACGTAGTACCTCGACATTGGACTGCGCGAGTGCCGGATACCATTCGTTGGACTGCAGGATACGTTTACAGCCGATGGTGAAGTCGGGGGTGAGCTTGGTCCGTAAGGCCGGATCTTTGATTGTACGACGGATATTCCACAGTGCGATTTTCTGCAGATGCTTGATCAGGTCAGGATGATGCGCGCTGTTATTCAGCGACTCATAGACGCCATAGAGTCCGCCGCGCAGCAGTTGCTGCGTCACAGGCCATTGATCAAAGACTTTGCGGATCAAAGCAGGAAACGCCTGATCCGCCTTCGGCAGGACCCATTGCGGCGTGCGCTGCAGCAGCGTTAGCTTGGCGACTTTGGGCTGGATTTCGGGGACGAACTGGATCGCCGATGCGCCGGAGCCGATGACGGCAACGCGTTTGCCAGTCAGGTCATAATTGTGATTCCAGCGCGCAGAGTGAAAGATTTCACCCTTAAACACCGCCAGCCCCTTGATACGCGGATAGACCGGCTCATGCATCGGACCACAGGCCATGATGATGAAGCGGGCATAGAAATCGCCTTGACTGGTCTTGATCTGCCAGTGCTTGTGCTGGTCGTCCCAGATGGACTCCTGCATCTCATGCTCTAGACGCACAAAGGGCATGACCCCGAACGCGCGGGCCGTCTGCTTGAGGTACTGCTTGATCTCAGCCTGCTGGGCAAACATACGACTCCACTTCGGATTGGGCGCAAAGGAGTAGGAGTACAGCGCGGACGGTACATCGCAGGCACAGCCGGGGTAGGTGTTCTCACGCCAGACGCCGCCGATCTCAGCGGCTTTTTCAAATACAAGAAAATTGCTGAAGTTGGCTTCTTTGAGCTTGATCGCGGCACCGATACCGGAGAAACCGGCACCGAGGACGGCGACATCCAGTACTTTGACGGTCGTACCATTGAGAGATTTGAATGAACTCATGCTGAGTGCTCTGCCTTGCTTGTACTCGCTTTGGTATGGGTGTCCGCCAGTTGCTGCACGCGCTGCTCATAGCTACCGCGAGATTTCCGGTCCAGATTGTTCAGGATATGGTGATCACCCATCAGGCGGCGTATACGTGTGTTCAGCCATGACGGCACCAGTCCATACAGGCTGGGGACCGTGGCGAGATAGCGCGGGACGGTCACTTCGGTGAGATTTTCGGTAATGGCGGCCAAAATGGCATCCGACACGTCTTCGGGTTTGATCGTCGGGATCGGTGCATTCCCTGTACCCGACGCCAGTTCGGTCAGCACCTTTGACGGCATGACGGTGGAGAAGCGAATGGCGGTATCGCGCAGCTCTTCACGTACCGCAGCCGTCATACCCACGACGGCAAACTTGGTCCCGCAATAGACGCTGGCACCGGGGATCGGGAATTTGCCTGCCAGAGAGGCGACATTGACGATATGGCCTTGATTGCGTGCGCGCATGCTCGGCAGGACGGCTTTCATACCGTGGATCACACCGCGGAAGTTAATGTCGATCTGAGCATCGGAGATGGCGTCAGACTCATCGGTGAAAGCGCCCATCGGCATGATGCCGGCATTATTGATCAGGACATCGATTGGGCCCAGCACGAGCTCGGTTGCTACGATGAATTTTTTAAACGACTCCGCCGAACGCACGTCAAGGTAGCCACCAAAGCCGCCCAGTGTCGTGGCAGCCTGCTCGGCAAGCGGGGTATCGATATCGCCGATGGCGACTTTCGCGCCTGCTTTTGCCAGTGCGGTTGCGGTCGCAAGGCCGATGCCGCGTCCGCCACCGGTGATGACGACCACGCGATCTTTTAAGGTTTTTAGGTTTTTCATGTTAAATCTCCAAGGGGGGGAGGTGACGGATAGGTCGCCGTCATGAATCACGCACGTTAGTCATGCTGTGGCTGCGTGCGTTGATGGTTGAGCGATGCGCTATGCGCTGTGCATGGCATGGCAGACACGGCTGCTTCGATGAGCGGATGCAGATGCAACCTGCAGACAAGGCTGCGATGCCATATCGAATCGCGTCTAAAGGAGTAAGACAGGTGCCTAACAAAATCTTAAGCCTCCGTAGCAATTGGGTACGGTGCTCTGGGTGGCGAGTTGCACACCGGTCAGCGTGAGGTAAATCGGCGACATGGTGATCGTCCCCACCTGCGCACCAAGGGTGCTACCTGTCAAAACGCCGCCGAGATCGTTGGTGTTAGGCGGGTTATTGGCCAGATAGGTATTGAATTGATTGGCAAACTGCTTGAATACGCAGGTGGTGGTGCTGGTCGGATCGGCACAGAGATTGACCGGGTTGCTGGGCAGGAGATTGCCGACATAGACCGGATTGGTTGCGGATAGCCACCAGCCTTTTTGGGCGATGTCGGCACTTGGCGATCCGGGCCACAGTACATTCTGACTTTGCAGACTTAAGGAAATCGGCGAGTTGATGGGCAGTGAGTGCAGGAAGCCCGCAGGCTCGATGAATTGCACATTGGCAGAAATATTCTTAATCGCGCCATACAGATTGACATTAAAGTTGTCACCCACGCCGCCATTGGCTAGCAGAATGCAACCGAGGCCACTACACGAGCTCGTGGTGGCAACGACACCGCCGCCACTCGTTCCGGTGCTCCCTGAGGTGGCGGAGTAGGTGCCTCCTGAGCCTGCGGTGCTGAAGGTTGGGTTATTGGTGGGGGTACCATACGCATTACAGGCACTATTGGCAAAAGCACCGCAGTCGTTATTATCCGGGCTATAGCCGATGATCACATCCGGTAGTCCCGCTGAGGGATTCACGGACAGTTGCGTGATGCGTGTCCCATTGATAGTTGGTGCTGGCACCGAGAAATTAATGCCAGAAAAACCGGGGATGGTGATATTGCCTTTAGTCAGCGTAAATCCAGCGGTTGCCCCGATCCCGTAAAGCGCAGTCAGATTACCGACAATGGTGTAGTTGGCGGGCCCGCTGCCAGGATTGTAGACTGGAAAAACGATAGGCGCGGTTGCAATCGTGCCTGTAACGGTGTCGGCAGCACTCGTGGACTGCACATGCATATAGCCTGAGAGCGTGTTGATGCCATTGGCGGTGGCCGTATTCTGACCAGACTGGAGCAGACCGTTTGCGTTTTGCGCACCCAACTGAATACCGACGACTTGGCGGGTCGAAAGCGAGTTTGGGTTCTGGATAGCCAGTCGTATAAATGGATTGGTGAATGTCGCATCGCAGTTGGCGACACTGGTCGCGCCGGCGGGGCAGGAGCCACTGCCGGGAATGCCACTGAGACTGAGATTATTCATGTCGATATCACAGCCGGGACCATTGACGCCACCACAGCCGAGCTGAAGATGCTGAACGTTGGCGTTCAGTGACGTCGTGGCATTCATGCCGAGGGTAAAGAAGCCGTAGTCCGATGGATTGGTCCCTGAGCCTGAGCCCGAGGGGGGTGTATACGTGGTATAAAAAGAAGCCTGCCCCGCCTGATCGCTGAGTTCCTGATCAGACAGGGGCTGGATGGCCGCAAAAGCAGGACCGGCCATAAGGCTATAAAACACCGCGCTGAAAAAAAATAGCAGCTCGCGCTGACACCGCAGGAACACGCAATTGATTCGCCATCATCTGTCATCCTTGACTGACCAAGCGCAATCGACCCCACCCGACAAAGGCTTGCCATGGGTGATCATCATGTTGTCAGGTATCAGATACTGCATACGTGATCCGCTTGGTATGTGAATAAATAGGCCACAGGTCTTGGACGGTTTTCAGATTCTTCTTCCCTGAAGTCTCGGCACAAAAGCCATGCACGGTATCGCAGCCTTTGCGTGGTGCAGGTTCTGCCGTATCCAGACCCACGACACCTCTGATGTGCCAAGACCTGTGGACCGACAAGCATTATGCGAAGCGATGCGCTATAGTTTTAGAGCAGTTCCCGACGTTGAATAGACACAACGCGCCAAAAGGGTGAATAGCCACTAATTTTGTAGACACCTTAAAGTTAGATAAAATGACTAACCAACGAGGTGTTTTATGAGCGGTAAGCGTTATACAGAAGAATTCAAGCTTGAAGCAGTCAAGCAGGTCACTGACAAAGGTTATAGTGCTGCCGAGGTAGCACGACGTCTCGGTATTACAACTCACAGCCTGTATGCCTGGCTTAAGCAGTATGCTCCATCAGAAGACAAACAGACTCTTCATGTAGACCAATCTGCCGAATTGGCACGACTGAGACGCGAATTACAGCGTGTCACCGAAGAGCGGGACATCTTAAAAAAAGCCGCGGTGTACTTCGCAAACCAGTCCAAATGAGGTACACCTTTATCAAGGACAACCAATCGTTCTGGTCGATCCGCAGGCTATGTACCACACTGGATGTTCACCATAGTGGCTATTATGCGTGGCTGAAACAGCCATTGAGTGCGACAGCTCAACGCCGTCAGCATTTGACAGGCCTGATTAAACAGTTTTGGCTCGAATCTGGTGGAGTCTATGGCTATCGCAAGATCCATTGTGATCTTCGCGATGTTGGTGAACCCTGTGGTATCAACCGTGTCCAACGCCTGATGCAACAAGCAGGGCTAAAGTCCCAGCGTGGCTATCGTAAACCTCGGTATGCCAAAGGGCTTCAGCCTATTATTCATGGCAATACACTGGATCGGCAGTTCAACCCGGCTAAACCGAATCAGGCATGGGTAACGGATATCACTTATATCCGTACGCATGAAGGCTGGCTGTATTTGGCAGTCGTGATCGATCTGTTTTCCAGACGCGTCGTCGGCTGGTCAATGAAATCGAGGATCACGAAAGAGTTGGTGCTGGATGCGTTGCTGATGGCTGTCTGGCGACGATCACCGACAGATAGAGTCATTGTCCATTCAGATCAGGGCAGTCAATATACCAGCCATGAATGGCAGGCTTTTTTGAAACAGCATGGCTTGCAAAGCAGCATGAGTCGCCGCGGAAACTGCCATGATAACGCGGTTGCGGAAAGCTTCTTTCAGTTGTTAAAGCGAGAGCGTGTTCAACGTAAGATCTATGCGACACGGGAAGAAGCCCGATCAGATCTATTCGACTATATTGAGATGTTCTATAACGTGAAACGCAGACATGGTACAAATGGTCAGCGATCACCTGTAGACTTTGAAAAATCCCATCAGATGATGGCTCTGTGTGTCTAGAATCTTAGTGGCTATTCAAT
>JASLEL010000146.1 GCA_030151145.1 Aquirhabdus sp.
GTGTCGATGTGATTGACTGAGCGTCTTGGGGCTGCATATGCTTGCATGAGAGACGATACGCCTGCGATGATGCAGGCGTTTGCGTGCACAGGTTTTAACTTTAAAATGACGCAAGATAAAATTCGATTTTGAATAGCATGAGATGAGTATGAAAACAGCAGTGATTACGGGTATTACCGGACAGGACGGTGCCTATCTGACAGAGTTGCTTTTGTCTAAAGGCTATACTGTTTATGGCACATATCGCCGCACCAGTTCTGTTAATTTCTGGCGTCTGGAAGAGCTCGGCGTCGATAAGCACCCGAATCTGCATCTGGTTGAGTATGATCTGACGGATTTGTCGGCCAGCATCCGCCTGTTGCAGGAGTCGGGTGCGACAGAGGTCTATAATCTGGCTGCACAGAGCTTCGTTGGTGTGTCGTTTGCCCAGCCGATCACCACCGCCGAAATCACTGGTGTCGGTGCGGTCAATCTGCTCGAAGCCATCCGCATCGTCAATCCGAAAATCCGCTTTTATCAGGCATCGACATCCGAGATGTTTGGCAAAGTACAGGCCATCCCGCAAAAAGAAGACACCCCTTTCTACCCACGCAGTCCTTATGGCGTAGCCAAGCTGTATGCGCACTGGATGACGATCAACTATCGTGAATCCTACGGCATCTTCGCATCGAGCGGGATCCTGTTTAACCACGAATCGCCGCTGCGTGGTCGTGAGTTCGTGACCCGCAAGATCACCGACAGCGTGGCAAAGATCAAGCTGGGTCTGCTGGATGTGCTGGAGCTGGGTAATCTGGATGCCAAGCGCGATTGGGGCTTTGCCAAAGAGTACGTCGAGGGCATGTGGCGCATGCTGCAGGCCGATGAACCAGATACCTTTGTACTGGCGACCAACCGCACCGAAACCGTCCGCGACTTTGTCACCATGGCGTTTAAAGCGGCAGGCATCACGGTTGAGTATCGCGGTCAGGATCAGGATGAGGTGGCTGTTGATGTGGCGACCGGTCAAGTCGTGATGAAGATCAATCCGAAATTCCATCGCCCGGCTGAAGTGGATCTGTTGATTGGTGATCCTGCGCATGCCAAAGCAAAATTGGGCTGGGAGTCGCACACCAGTCTGGAAGAACTCTGCAAGATGATGGTTGAGGCCGATATCCGCCGCAATCAGCAAGGTTTTTCATTCTAAGTCCCGGTATCCGCGTCTATGAGCAAGGCCCATTGTGAATGCAATGGGCCTTGTGATTTGTGATGTACTTTTTGCGGTGACATGCTCTTTATGAAGAATGACACGGGCATCTGTGCTGTGTTGATCTGGCCGATTCCTACGCTGTGCCACGGTTACTGTCGTTGAGATTGCTATCCTGTTATACCGTTTGATCATCTTGTGGTTTGTCTTTAGGTCAATAAAAACGATTCATAAAAAAGCTATCCCTGTCTTTAGGCGTACATGCCTATCCGATATGTATGACATTGCGTGTGTCAATGGCGACTGCATGAGACAGCGCTTGGCTCGGGTTCACTGCGTTCTGAACTTTTCAAGCTCAAATGGGAATTTCACACACTAAAATCATATGAAAAAAAATCACTGATGATCACATAAAGATTCATTTCATGATCGGGAACTATGCTATCGTTTTAGCACTGCATCTGTTTAGCAATCAGTGTGTTGCCTGATTAAAATATACGCTGGGACGGATGGGTGCAGTGTGAGTTCGTATCTGCTAAGGATAGCGGGTGTACAAGAAATAGCGTGTTTTGGAATGATACGATTGGGCGTGTGGGCAAAGGTCATGGACTGGGCACATGTGAGGAAAAGTGGGGTATGGCGTCAATACTAATAACCAATATCGTCTTTGCTGGACGGACGGGTACCGAAATTGCAACATTTGAATTGGCATATGCATTAAGAGGACGAGGGCATCGGGTTGCGATATACAGCCCGGTCTTGGGGGAACTGGCGGTTCATGCACGTAAATGCGGAATTCCGGTCACCAATAGAATTGAGCACATCAATTTCGTACCTGATGTGATCCATGGTAATCATAATAAAGTGCTGATGATTGCGTTGATTCGCTTTCCTCGCACGCCTGCGATCTTTACCTGTCATGACTCATCCACGACTTATGATGCGGCACCGCCGCGGGTCCGGCGGATCATGCGTTATGCGGCGATCGATGCCGCCTGTCGGGATCGTCTGATGGTCGAGGGTGTGCCTGAGCATGAGATCAGTCTGATCGTCAACGGCGTGGATCTGTCGCAGTATGCACTGCGCAGCCAAATCGCTGAGACGCCGCAGAGCGCGTTGATCATTGCAAAAAATGACGCCAACCCGGATGCCATCGCGGCGATCAAGAAGGCCTGTAAGGTGCGCGGGATCAAGGTGACTGCCGTGGGTGCCGGTGTGGGCAAGGTGGTGAGTGATCTGCCGGTGCGTTGCCGTAAGGCGGATGTGGTCTTTGCCTATTCACGCAGTGCCGTAGAGGCGGCTGCGACAGGTGCGATGGTGATCCTGGCGGATAGTACGGGCTTTGGTGGTGTCATGACGCCTGAGATGCTGGCGACCTGGCCCAACAATCTGATCAGCCATCGCCACATGGTTGCGGATGCAGTGACTGAGGCGTTGGTCCTGGATGCGTTGGATGCCTATCACGTCGATATGGTGCAGGCGGCGGCACAGGCGGTGCATCAGAAACTGGGACTGGACAGTATTGCGGCTGTTTGGGAGCAGCTCTACCTGCAGGTGATTGCTGAGGCTGCTGATTTGACTGCGGCGGACTACCGGCATGACGATGCGTTGCTGGCGCAATATGTGGTGGGGATTACCATGACCACCATGGATCTCGAGCAGGAAAGCCGGAACAATATCATTTACCGCTATAATTTTTACGATACCAAACTGAAGACGCTGGCAGGCAGAAAAACCGCGACGGCCATAGAGACGACCGGGACAGCGGGCTATCTGATGTTTGGGCCATATGTGACACTGATGGAAGGTTACTATCACGTGAAGCTTTATGGTAAGGTCTTTGAGCTGGGCAGCGAGCCCAAGATTTCCATTGATGTGGCCATTAATCAGGGTGGCAGTATTCTGGCATTCCAGTTTATTGACGAGCTGGAGCACAGTTTGCTGGCCAATCTGCTGATCCATGTGTCTGGCCTTGGGCGTGATATGGAAGTACGAGTCCATGTGCCTGCTGATGCCAAAATGGAACTTTACTCTTTGGAGATCGTCCCTCAATCCAATTTAATCCCCGAGCTGTCATGTTGACGGGTGGGGAGGACTCAATCTGAAGAGGTGATACTGCTAAATGACGACGGCATTAATAACGGGCGCGAGCGGATTTACGGGTCGCTTTTTAAGTCAGGAACTGACTCGGTCTGGCTACGATGTGATTCATCTGAGTTCTCGGCCTTTGCCGGATGATGTATCTGGGAAGACGTATACATGTGATTTGCTGGATCGGGATGGCCTGATTTCGGTTTTTTCACAGGTACGGCCAGATGTGGTGATCCATCTGGCGGCGATTGCCTTTGTGGCGCATGGCGATGTCGATGCGATCTACCGGACCAATGTGGTCGGCACGCGCAATCTGCTGGAGGCGATCAGCCGTAGTGGGCATATCCCGCGTTCGATCCTCTTGGCCAGCAGTGCCAATGTCTATGGCAATACCGAGGCTGAGTTTCTGGATGAAACGATGAGTCCGGCACCCGCGAATGATTACGCCGTGAGCAAGCTGGCGATGGAGTATATGGCTCGCCTGTGGTTCGATCAGTTACCCATCACGATCGTCCGGCCTTTCAACTACACCGGCGTCGGGCAAGCGGTTAATTTTCTCATTCCAAAAATTGTTGATCACTTTAAACGTCGCCTGCCGGTGCTGGAACTCGGGAATCTCGATGTGATTCGGGATTTCTCCGATGTGCGCTCGGTGGTGAGTCGCTATCGTTTGCTGCTGGAGTCAGACGTCCGGGGCGAGACATTCAATGTCTGTTCCGGTCAGGGGCATACGCTGATGGAGGTGATCGATATCATGGAGAAGCTGTCTGGCTATCGTCCTGAGATTCGCGTCAATCCGGCATTTGTGCGTGCCAATGAGGTGCGTCGTCTGATCGGTTCACGGGCAAAACTGGATGCCGCTATCGGGTCTGTGCCGGATATTGCCTTAGAAAATACATTACACTGGATGTTAAGTGGTTCCTGATGCAGGTCATTCTTTCGGTTGATGCGCTCACCCGCCCGCTCACGGGCATCGGTCGTTACACATGGGAGCTGGCAAGCCGGCTGCGCCGGTGTAGCGACGTATCTGGCCTGCAGTTTTATTGCAACGGTCATTGGGTGGATGATCTGGAGCGTGTTTTGGAGCAGGGGCGCGTTGCACCGCGTTCTCTCAAAGTGCCCAAGCATGTACGACGCCTGTATTGGTCTCATGCGAGTCGGCGCGCGGTATTTCATAGTCCTAATTTCTTGCTGCCACCGCAGGTGGCGCACGGGATCTCGACGGTTCACGATCTGTCGGTGCTGAAGTTTCCGGAGACCCATCCGGCTGAACGGGTGCGTCAGTTTGAGCGCTCATTTCTGACGACACTCGGTGTGGCCAAGCACATCATCACGCCCTCCGAGACGGTACGACGTGAGGTCATGGATTATTTTGGCTGGCCTGCGGCGCGGATTACCGCCATTCATAATGGCGTGCCGTCCGGATTTGGCCCTAAAGACGCTGCTGTCCTGCAGCCTTATCTGCAGCAGTTTGGATTACAGCCGCAGCGCTATACCATCTGTGTTTCAACCATTGAGCCGCGCAAACGTGTGGATCGCCTGATTCGGGCTTATCGGGCATTGCCCTTGGCGATGCGGCGCAGCACGCCGCTGGTGCTGGTCGGTGACAAAGGCTGGCGCAGTGAGGATATCCATGAGGAGATTGTGCAGGCATCGCGCGAAGGATGGCTGCATTATCTCGGCTTTGTCGATGAGGAGGCGATTCCGTATCTGTATGCGGGGGCTTTGCTGGTCGTATATCCGTCGATTTATGAAGGTTTTGGTTTGCCCGTTGCTGAAGCCATGGCCAGTGGCGTACCGGTGATCACGTCGAATCAGTCCTGTCTGCCGGAGGTGGCGGCTGGCGCGGCGGCATTGGTTGATCCTGATGATCAGGTGGCATTTACGGCGATGCTTGAGCGGTGCCTCAGTGATGAGCGCTGGCGCGAAGAGGCGCGGGCGCTGGGCTTGCAAGTCGCCGCAGGCTATACCTGGGATGCCTGCGCAGCCCGAACGGTCGGGGTCTATCGCGCACTGGATCTGGGCTAAGAGACCGTGAGCCCGGCAGCTTGCTTAGTGTTTGTGGCTGTGTTCTACGAACAAGGGTTTGGCGTAGTCTTTCTTGTCTGACCCGACATCCATCGGCGGCAGCGTGATGGGTTTGGGCTGAGGCTTTGCTTGCGGCTGCATAAACGCGCGTGGATCAACCATCAGCTCAGGCTGATACACGGCACCCTGCAGTTGGCATTTGGCAATCAGCCAGCCGCGATAGCGCTTGCTCAGATCGATATCTACAGGCGTGGGGTTGGTCCAGAAGCTGTCCAGCGTGCCCTGATGTGTGAGACCCGTGATGTGATAGATGGCGCGGCCCAGCGTCTTGACCGGGACACCCTGCTCAAGCGACGTCATGCCGACCGAGGAGTTGACCGTCACCGTACCGCGTAAGAGCGGAAAGAGTGAAGGCAGATGGATGTCGTGCGAGTAGAACACGCGCCCGATCAGACGCAGCTCTTGAGAGAGTTTCTGGATGAGTGAGGTGTAATCCCGATAGGCGCGATCTAAGGGGTGATGCTTGATCACGAGTGCGCAGTCCGCTGGCGCATGATGCGCAAAGCTGGTCATTGTCTGCTCGATATAGCTTTCCATCGGGTGACCGCCATGCATCCAGAGCTGGCTGTCGTTATGCACTTGTAGCGGCATCAGAAAAGTGCGGCCCGCCCATTCTTGCCGGATCGCCTCTAGGATATGGCGCTGGCGCCACTTGTACCAGATCTTGCGAAATCCTCCGCGGACCCAGCGAAAAAACTCAGACACACTGATTTCTCGGTGGTGCTGGTAATGCGGGAAGCGGTATTTGAAAACGAGGTTCAGCAGGTAATACCAAAAAGCCAGCGCCGCACGGTAGGTAAAGTGATCCTGCATCTCATGATCAGGCGGTGGCGGTGGCGGTTCTTCCTGATAGTCGGATGCTTTGCGGCTTAAAGTCGAGTGTGCATTGACGCCCCATGGCTCCAGTGTGATCCAATTGGGACGCAGATAGCCTTCTTCAAAGACAAAGAACGGAATATTGTGCTTGAGTGCTACATCATGGGCGAGGCGGTGATAGATGCGGGCGTCACTGAAGACGATAATGGCATCGATCTGATGATCGTGGATGCATTGCGTCAACCACTCGGGCCACTGATGTAACGTACCTGTGAAATTGATTCCTGAAGGGTAGTACCAGGCATCGCCGGCATTCAGATTGATTTTGGTGATGTCATAGCCTTCCTTTTCCAGCCGCGCACCAATGCTTTGAAAGAAAGGGCCAAAGGGACCTTGAATCATGAGAATCTTTTGTGCATTCCCGAGCAAGTCCAAAATCATAATAAGATAACCGGCTTTTTTAATGTTTCATGAGTATGAACTACGGTCACGACAGCAGTTCTACTGGTGTTAACAGACAATACGGACTTATGGTCTACTTAATAATAAACGAAGTATGTGACGAAGCATAGGTATGCTTTCTCTGGCGTTGTTACGCCAAGCGATTAATTCATCGAGTGCCGCCTCCGGGCTGATCTGCTGATGCGTCTGACGGCTAACGTAACGCGGATAGAGGATCAGGCTGGCGGCGATCAGCTCCTGCAGACTGCGCGGACGCGTGCGCCTCGGATGCGGATGGCGGTCTTGTGTCAGACCCCAGCCCGCGTAGAACGGCTGACCATAACAGTAGACCGGTTTGTCACGCAGCAAGGCTTCAAATCCAGCCAGTGAGGTGATGACATGGACTTCATCAACCGCCTGAATCAGCGTATGCATGGCAACGTCTGTCACGACTTCATCGCAGCATGTCGATGCATCCAGCCGCCCTTGTTTGCGCAGTCCGGCCACCACATCTGGGTGTGGTTTGTAGATCAGATAGGCATCGGGATTGGCTGTGCGAACGGTGTCGAGCAGCGCTTGATTGGTACGGATATCGACACCACCCAAACGGATACTGGCGTCGCTTTCAACCTGACCGACCACGAGCAGGACCCGCTTTGATCCTGATGGACGCTGCCACGGGGTCGTGCCGACATTGTATTTGGTTAGGCCTGAGGAGACGAGCGCTACGCGCAGTTGCTCGGCACGTGCGAGCAATGCATCGTCAAAGTCGGCGCTATTGAGCAGGTTTTCAAGATCAGAGGGGCGTGTCGCGTCGTAGTACATGCCAGTGCGATCCAGTACCCACGACAACGGCGGGATCAGATCGGCACCGAGTCCTACTGAGCGGATAAAGCCGTCTTCGAGCCGGGTCAGATGGATGGATGCGGGGGCATGGGCGGGGGCGGGGCGGGTGCCCCAGATCAGCACTTCGGCGTGCGGCGGAATTTGCCTGCCCCAGTAGACAAAGCGCAGGCGGCCCGTCACAAAGCGGCGAATGATCCGACGTTTCCAGGGTGAAAAACCAAAGGCATAGTAGCGGCGTGGTGCTGCTTTGCTGGATGACCCTGAAGACGGTTGACTCATGTCGCAAGTTTCTCTATGCCGGGCAACCAGTCATCGACTTTGCGGAAGTGCGCTTCCCATGTCGGCAGATTGGCCAGTGAGCGATCGACGCGATCAGTCATGGATCTGAGCCAGTAGCGTTCGATGGTATTCAACCATCCTGCACCATCAATGGCGTCCAGATAGTCGGGGAAATCACCGACGATTTCGCGGAAGACCGGCAGGTCACTGGCAATCACGGGCACATGCTGCTGCAGCGCTTCCAGCAACGGCAGTCCAAATCCTTCCGCAAAAGACGGAAAGAGCAGGGCCCACTATGATGCAGCCAAGAGGCCAGCATCTCATCACTGGTGTCGGGGTATTCAATCACACTGCCTTGCAGCGCTGGACAGCGTTCCAGCATGTCGATGATCTGCTCGCACTCCCAGCCACGCTGGCCGATCAGGACCAGTTTGGGGGCCAAAGCACCATGCCGCTCTACCAGCTTGCGCCAGATATTGAGGATCAGCAAATGGTTCTTGCGGGGCTCAATGGTGCCCAGCATGATGAAGTAAGGCTCGGCGAGCGGGCGCTTGCTTTGGCTAAAGGTCAGACTGGGCGGGGTGCCTAGATGCGCGACCAGTGTCGCAGGCAGAGGTAGCTGATGATCCGATGCAAAGGTGGTCAGCGCATCCAGCGTATCCTGAGAGTTGGTGACGATACCGTGCGCAGTACGCAGCATGGTCAGCATGCGCAGGGTATGGCGCTCGACCTCGCCATCTCGGCAGTATTCAGGATGCGTGATCGGAATCAGGTCATGCACCATGTAGACCGGACGCACCCCATGCCGCTGTAGCCAGTCCATATAGCGTGGATACTCAACGCCGCTATGACCCAGATTCATAAAAATGGCATCACGCGGCGGCTGGCTTAATGGCGCACGGAGCAGGCTGCTGAACTGAATGGGCAGGTTTTGCAGGATTCTGAGTCGATCTGTCTCAGGTATCAGCAGCCACTCACGCAGTCGGGCACTGTCTGCAGGCGTCAGCAGAATGCCGTTGCCCCGGATATGGATGAACAGCCGAGCATGTGCAAAATGCTCAAGATAGGCCAAACACACCCGATCTACCCCTGTCGGCAGACGGCCCTTCATGCCGCGACCCAAGATGCGGGTAACGTCCAGTATAATATCTTGCATAACTATCAATCTCAGCGCGTGACGCTGACAATCGCACTCACTGGATAAAGCACGCTGCTGACGGTACCCAATACGATGTCGAGGAATTTTTTCAGTTCGGCACCGGAAGCATTGGATACGTACAGCACGTCTTTGTTATGGATCGGGAAGTTCTGCGCAGTAAAGAAGCTGGCAGGATCTCTCATGTTAATGCGATAAATGACCGGGACTTTGCCATCCGGCGTCAGGGTCAGATTGGCTGGTGGGTTGACCAGCGCACTGGGTGATTCAAAGCGGAACACAAACACGCCTTGCGCATCGGAGCGTGAGTCCTGCAGACCACCGGCACGCGAGATCGCCTGAACCAGTGTGATACCTTGCGCTTCGTAATTGATCTCTTGATTCTTGTCTACAGCGCCCATGACGGTAAAGCTGAGCGGCTGGTACAGCGCCGTCACGATATCACCGGATTGCAAAGGGATATTTTGCTTGGGGTCACGGATGATGGTCTGTAGCGGCAGGGCGACGACCTGATTGTTGCGGGTCAGCTGCAGGGTGACTTTATCGATTGGCTGCTTGCTGCCGCCTGCCGTCGCCAGCGCATCCAGAATGCGTTCGCCGCGTGAGGTCAGTGGCATACGGGTATTGCTATTCACGTCACCGATGATGGTCACGGCAGAGGTATTGTTCTTCAGGATACGGACCAGCACTTGCGGCTCGTTGGCTTTACCGCGCAGGCGCTGGGTGATGAGAGTCTGAACCTCAGACGTACTGCGGCCCGCAACAGGAATGGCACCGACAAAGGGGATGTTGATCGTACCGTTGCTGCCGACCATCTGCTCAGGCAGGGTGCTGCTGCGTGCGGCGGTCGGGGTCAGGCTCGGTGTGGCGAGCGTGGTGCTCGCACCGATACTGCTGCTGCCAAAGAGCACGGCGGGTGGGGCTTCCCAGACGGTCACTTCGACCACATCACCAATGCCGATCACGCTGCTGTTGGCTTTATCGGATAAGGCGGAAAAGGAGTACTGCTGTTCACTGCTGCGGACCTGACGCGCAACGGCAGCGTTAATATCGACAATCTGAATGGCCGACGAGTCCACCTGTTTTTGTGTATCCATGATTACACTGCGGCTGGGTCCTTGTTTGGGCAACCAATCAGGAGAGAGCGTGCATCCGCCTAAAGCAAGAGCGGTAGTCGATATTGCCAATAGTGTAATTTGGGATTTTTTCATGGTGGGAGCATTCATCTCTTTAATTAAGCCAATACGCCAGAATCAATATGGCAAGGTCAATCACTGCAAACGACACATTATGCGGGATAAATATTTCAAAATATGTAGACATGTTATGTTTTGGGAGGTGGATCCAGCACGTAAGAGACACGCTGCTCATTAATTAAAACAATGCATGGACTTAGTACACCCTGCTTGCATCATACCGAGGATGAGCCGGATTCTGCAATCCTTCCCGAATCTGAAAAGCGTTGTAATATGTTAAGCACTGTACGATTGTCCGGCAGAAGCAACCGTTGGTCTGATGTTGGTCGGATGTGCGGTTTGAGGCCATCTGGCTGCTGAATGATGTCGCATCAAGGCTCAGTGGCTTTTAGCTTTTGGCGTAGGGGCCTGAGTAGTAGGGTTTGCGGACGCGGATTTTTTTCTGAAACCGTTGGACATCCATACGCGCTGCAAATGCTGTCGTCATGGGCAAGGCTTCGTTTAAGAGCTGTCCTGCCAGCAATTCGGCACATAACGGGGCAAATGAGAAGCCTTTGGAGCCCATGCCGGTCATGCTATAGACCTGTGGCATCTCGGGCACAGCGCCGATCAGCGGCATCGAGTCGCGAGGCAGCGCTCGCAGACCAGCCCGTCCTTGCCAGTTTGCAATAGGTGGCAGCTGGTTCGCCCAGTCCGGAAAAGCCTGCTGCAGCAGGGACCAGTTGTGTTCGTGTTCCTCACGTCGAAGGGCGGTATCGGGGTCGTCACGGACAAAGGTCGAGCCCAAGAGGACGTGTCCGTCGAAGTGTACGGCATAGCCCCCATAGCCCATGGCAAGTTTGGGCAATTGATCAGACGTACACCATGACATCTGTCCTCGGATGATTTTTTGTGCGGGGATGGTGGAGCAGAGGGCATTGCTCTCGCGCGCCGTGGCGACGATCACATGTGTGACGGTCGTGATCAGTTGGTCCTGAGCGTCATAGAGATACCAGAGGTCATCTGCTCGGCTCATCCGGGCGACAGTGGCTTGCATACGCTGGATGTGCGGTGAGTCCAGCACATGGGCGGCAAGCGCAC
>JASLEL010000177.1 GCA_030151145.1 Aquirhabdus sp.
CCCAGAAAGAAGCACAGCCCTAACACCAGATTATTGGCGTAGTTGATCCCAGCGACAAAGATGGCCGCCATCATGAGAAAGAGCAAGCCACCTTCTCGGGTCAAAAAAATAAAAATCTGCCGCTGGCTTAAGCGCACCTGCAAGGTCGGCGGCAGCCGGCGCTGCTGCCATGCCTGCATCCGGGCCTGCCAACGGTCCCTCCATGTCTGGGTGAGCATGCCGATGATCCTTCAATACAATCCGCAGTCAGCACAGGGTCAGACGACCACTGGGACCTGTTTTAAGACCTGCGTTGCTGGTGAGAGGCCATCCATACGACCGCCCAGTCGATGATCGGCGACCGCGATGAAAACCGCCTGTATATCCTCAGGCACCACATAGCTGCGCCCCTCGACAAAGGCGTAGCCTTGTGCTGCACGTTTCAGCATCAGCACACCACGCGTCGACAGTCCGGCATGACTGCGAGATTCGCGGCTTTTTGCCACCAGCCGCTGCAGATAATCCAATACCGGCGTTGCGACATGGATATCACTGATCACCTGCTGCCAGCGTTTGAGCTGCGCATGGGTCACCATCGACTGCGTGTGGGCCAGCATCTGCCGACGATCCACACCCAAAAGCAGATCACGCTCAGCCTGCTCGGAAGGATAACCCAGCGACAGACACATCAGAAAACGGTCTAACTGTGATTCCGGCAACGGATATGTGCCAACCTGCTGTAAGGGATTTTGGGTCGCAATCACAAAGAAAGGCTCTGGCAAAGCGCGTGTCTGACCATCTTGCGACACCTGACGCTCTTCCATGGCCTCTAGCAGCGCACTCTGAGTCTTGGGGCTACTGCGGTTAATCTCGTCCGCCAGCAGCACATGGGTAAAGACGGGCCCGGGCCTAAAGCTGGCTTGCATGCTGCCATCATTGGCATTGGTCTGAAATACCGAAAAGCCCAAAATATCAGCAGGCAGCAGGTCACTGGTGAACTGGATACGCCGATACTCCAGCCCCAATACACGAGCCAAACTCTCCGCCAGTGTGGTCTTGCCCATACCAGGCAAGTCCTGCAGCAGCAGATGGCCGGACGACAGCAGACACGTCAGGGAGAGCTTAATCTGCTGCGGCTTATCCAGAATGATATGCCCGAGCGCACTCAAGAGCGCATCTATCTCAGGCTTGGCCGTATGGACCAGTGTGCCTAGATCAATCACTGCTGTCTGAGTCATCGCGGACTCCTCTGTAAAAGAGGATGTGGCAGGGATGGAAACCACCGGAATAGAAGAAAGTGTCACGGGCATATCCTTAGCATCATGATCCACAGAAGGGATAACAGCTTCATCCGCCATCCCTCATACGCTTTGAGTCTACCTGAAATTACCGGTAAAAAAAGCACGTCGTCTGAAATAAAACAACGTGCTCAGCGACCATCTGTTCAAGATATGACGGGGTATGGAATACCCCATCTGGATAACGGCTTACTGCAGACGCAGTCCCACCATTTGCAGCGTATTATTACGCAGGACCAGCACACCGACGACACCTGCCTGAGGCAGGGTTTTCAGTGCAGTCGCGAAAGTCGCCATGGTTGGGGTCGGGACATTATTGACCCGAACGATCACATCGCCGGCCTGCAGCTCAGCCTGATCTGCGGGACCATCAGGATCAATATCACTCACGACCACGCCTTTGGCTGGTGCTGCCGTGCGCTCTTTTTCATTCATTTCGCGCAGTTTCAGACCCAGTTTATTGCTCGTGCTGGCTTGTGCCAGCTTCTCTGGCGCATCATCGCTTTCACTCGCGGCTTTCAGCTTGGCCGACAAGGTCAGCGGTTTGCCATCACGCTGCACACCGATCGATACCGTGGTCCCCGGGCGTATACGATTAATACGATTAATCAAATCAGTTGCACGGCCAACCGACTGACCGTCGAAGCTCAGGATAATATCGCCTTCTTTGATCCCAGCCTCACTGGCGGCCGACTTGGGCGATACTTTGGTCACCAGTGCCCCTTCGGGCTTAGGCAGATGATAGACTTCGGCCAGATTGCGGTCGATGTCCTGCGGATAGACGCCCAAGTAAGAGCGCTCAACCTTACCACCATGTTTCAGTTGCTCAGCCACATCCATCGCTACGTCGATTGGGATTGAGAAGGACAGGCCCATATAGCCACCGGTGCCACTGAAAATACGCGAGTTGATGCCGATTACCTCACCTTTCTGGTTAAACAGCGGACCACCAGAATTACCGGGATTCAATGCCACATCCGACTGGATAAACGGTACTGCACTGTCAAACGTGATAGAACGCGACGTCGCACTGACAATCCCGGCAGAGGCCGAGTAGTCAAAACCAAACGGCGAGCCAATTGCCAGCACCGGCTCACCCACACGCAGGGCATCGGAATTACCCGCTTTCACGAAAGGAAAATTCGTACCTTTGACTTTCAGCACAGCCACGTCTGTACGCTCATCACTGCCCACCACATCGGCATCCAGTTCACGGCGGTCACTCAGCGTGATGGTGACTTTTTTCACATCGCCCACCACATGACTGTTGGTCAGCAGATAACCGTCGCTGCTGATAAAGAACGCACTGCCGTAGGATTTTTGCTCTGTCTGCGGACGCGGCTGGTTAGGAATCTGGATCTGATTACCAAAGAAACGGCGCAGCATTTCGGGCAGCTGTTGCTGCATCTGCTCATCTTTATTCAGTTTTTTGACGGCCATGACACGGACTACCGCAGGTGACACCTGCGCGACCAAATCTGAAAAATCAATCGGCGCCGCCGCATACACCACTGTCGGCGCTGCGAATGCAACCAGCCCCAGCGCAGGTGCTGCCATCGCAACTGACAAAGCCACTCCCTTGACCAACGCACGCACCATCGGCTGACGTGCTGTGATTCCCTGTTGTTTTAACACGGCCATAATCTGTAACCCTTACCAATCAATATTCATTCATCCCAATCCGGCGCCATCATCATGCCCACCACGTGCCCATCATCATTTCGATGGTGCTCCCTGTAGCGAATTGCATAGCCCAATGTGGCCAGAAAACATACAGCACTAACCTTCGACTGTGTCATGTTTTTTATCACAGCAAATTGCTAACTTGTGTTAGCAATCGTTGCAAGCTGTGCAACTGATCGCGGGAATGATGTGAGAAATGTAAACAAGCGCCTACTTCTTAAGCGAATATCCACAACCATAGCGTTCTAGACACTACCGCCGGCCCTAACTCGAAAAACCCAGACATACAATTGACCAGAGACGAGACAAAAAACCGTCTCTCTTGCCAATCATAAGTTCAATTATTAAACCTAATATGTGATCAAAAGAAAATGATGTTTGCAGTCATCAAAGGTGCCCCATGAAGCTCATCCATAGTGGTCGTGAACCAATCAGCCTAAAAGACAAGTGCAATGCGGTCATTGCACGGTTTTCCGGCAGGCTGCTCGGAGCAGTTCGTCCAGCCAATCAATCATCCTGCCCACGACATTTCAGCCTGAAACCACACGGTCATAGTCCACGCTACGGGAGTACGCATTACGGCATCATGATCCCCGATCTGCCTGAGCCCTATCGCTATCTGTCCTTTGCTGCGGTCATCGGCTATGTCGGTTTTGCGATTACCGATGTCAAAGCCGGCCTATCACCGTTGGGTAAGGGCGATACCGCCTCCCTGGTACATGGCACGGCTCTCTCCAGTACGCAGGAAGCTTACCGGACCTACTCGATCCAGCAGGATCTGACATTCACGTCAGCGCCTTTTGCAGTTCAGTTTGGTCAGGACTCCATGCTGATGGCAGCAGATGCGGGCTATATCCTGAAAACACAGCGGGATGATCTACAGGTCGATCTCAAACTCACCACAATGCCCTCCGCGATCACGTGGTTTGCCTATGGCCCACTGTACGATCATTTCAGCAATCTGATGACATACGATGGCACGATCACGCAGCATGGTGTCCAATGCCATGTCCAAGGTCTGTGCACGCTCGAGCACTGGAATGCCGTAGCGACCTCAATGACCAAAAACCGCTGGATCACCGATCACGTTCAGCTTCCCGTCAAGATTTTCAGCTATCAGGTCATCAATCTGAACGATGAAGAACAACTGCTGCTCGCCTATATCACCCATGAAGATCAACCCGTCTTGACCAGCGTCTATTACCGCAATATTCACGGTGAATCGATTCAGTTTGACGGCGAAACCACGTTTGAAGTGACTCAAATCCAAGCACAGCCGCTGATCACACCGGATGGCGACGCCATGTCTGTACCCGAGACCTTTAGATGGCGCGCTCACCATCAAGGCAAGTGCGTGCTTGAGCTGTTTGCGACCGTGGATACACCGTATTGCTTCGGTTTGGCTGCAGGCTACGTGACCTCCTATCGGTGGCAAGGCACATTTCGCGATCAAGCCTGTACAGGTCGGGGATATATGGAATTTATCGATAAACGTAAGTGAGTTTCGTCTGCGAGTACAGGTTGATTGTAGCCAGAGATCTGCCTCACACACGGCCTAAACCCCTTACAGAGGCATGTCATGCACGATTCCATCGCCAGCCACATGTCGCAGTGCGATAAGCCCCTGATCAGATCAGGCATTTTTCTGCGCGTAATTGACTCTTTTTCCCCTTGCACTGCGGATTCATTTCTTCGATACTCGCGCTCTTATTTTACCGATTGATACAGCCAGATCCGTACCCGTATGACGCACACAACGACTCCCGATGAGACCACAGTACCTCCTTCATCAGCCATCCATGCTGAAGTGACGCACTTTGATGTAATCGTCGTCGGGAGTGGCGCCGCAGGACTGACCGTGGCGTTGTCCTTGCCGTCACACCTGAATGTCGCTGTCATCGCCAAAGCTCCTCTGACCGAAGCCAGTACCTATTACGCCCAAGGTGGCGTTGCCGCTGTCCTCGATGAGACGGATTCAACTGACAATCATATCGAAGACACCCTGATCGCCGGTGCCGGACTCTGTCATCGCGATGCCGTGGCATTTACCGTCGAAGGCGGCAAAGAAGCCGTCGACTTCCTGCTCAAGCAGGGCGTGCGCTTCACACTGGACGAAGAAGAACAGCTCCATCTGACCCGCGAAGGCGGTCACTCACACCGCCGCATCATTCACGCTGCGGATGCGACCGGCATTGCCATTTCGACCACGCTGATCAAACAGGTCAAAAAACGCAAGAATGTCACACTCCTGACCAACCATGCCGCTATTGACGTCATTACCCGTCACAAACTTGGGCTCGAAGGTGATAACCACATCGTCGGCATGTATGTGCTCGATATGGACAGCAATACCGTCAAGACCTTCCGCAGTCGTTTCATTGCCCTTGCTTGCGGTGGCGCGAGCAAATCTTACTTGTATACCAGCAATCCCGACATCGCGACCGGCGACGGCATTGCCATGGCTTGGCGTGCCGGCTGCCGGGTCGCCAATCTGGAATTCAACCAGTTCCACCCGACCTGTCTGCATCACCCTAAGGCCCGCTCCTTTCTCATCACCGAGGCGATGCGTGGCGAGGGTGCTTACTTACGCCTGCCCAATGGCGAGCGTTTCATGCCGCGCTTTGATGAACGTGCGGAGCTGGCCCCACGCGATATCGTGGCGCGCGCCATCGACTTTGAAATGAAGCGCCTCGGGGTACGTCATCTTTATCTGGACATTACCCATCGCACGCCTGAATTCATCAAAGGTCACTTCCCGATGCTCTATGAGCGTCTCTTGGAATTGGGTATCGACATCACCACCGACCAGATTCCGGTCGTACCGGCCGCTCACTATACCTGCGGTGGTGTGATGGTAGATCTCGACAGTCGTACCGATATTCCGGGGCTCTATGCCATCGGCGAGACCTCCTTCACGGGTCTACATGGTGCCAACCGCATGGCCAGTAACTCACTGCTTGAGTGCTTTGTCTTTGGTGCTGCAGCTGCCCGCCACATCACGGCACAGATCGACCTGCATGGTGCTGCGGACGAAGACCTCGCTGTCCCGGCTTGGGATGCTTCCAAAGCACAGAATCCTGACGAAGACGTCGTGATCCTGCATAACTGGGAAGAGCTAC
>JASLEL010000209.1 GCA_030151145.1 Aquirhabdus sp.
CAAGCTGCCCGATTCTCAGGTGCGCATGGATGAGGCCGAGCGCGAATGGCACATCGTCATCCTGTGCGGCCTCGATCATGGGAATCAGGTGCGAGTCCCAACGGATACTCAGATCGCCCTGAATCGGCAAATGATCGGTCGGGAAAAACTGCAACCGGTCTTTGTATTCATCACGGCCTGGAGGATTCGTCAGTGCAGCATAGCCTGTCAGCGACAGGGTCACAACACCCGATAAAGCATCACGGACGCGAGTATAGACGCTCATGGCAGGCCAGCCTTTTGATCAAAAGAAAAGTGTAGGGAATTGTCTGAGCTAAGATTAAACCCTGATCTATGTCAACTACATGTCAGGCCGCGATTAAAAGTTGGGATTGGGAGGAGTGATCGAGCATCACCGCTCAGAGGAGTAATCATGCATCGGACGGCGCAGATTTCGGGGAGCGTTGTGGATGATGAATGTTGCGGATTAGTTGTGGATCATCAGCTGTGGATAAGTCGTCAGCAGAGATGAGAGGGGTATGTTGTAGCCTTCAGGCAGGGTGGATTCCGAAGGCTGTCGTGTGATGATCCCGTGTGAGGGCCTACAGTGAGCGACCGAGGCGTTTCTCGACCTGACGTTTTTCCCATGCCGGGCTGAAGAGCACGTCGGCATAAAAGACACCCACGCCATGCGCGAGTACGCCGATCCCCCAGCCCAGCGCCACCCACAGTACCCAGAGCTGGTGCGGCGAGGTCGCAAGGTTCAGTACGGTCAGCAGGCTGATGACGATGACATAGCGGATCAGATGCATATAGAAGCGTTTGACATGGCGGACATGATGAAAGGCTTCGGCTTCTTCTGTGGCAGATTGTGGCAGGGGAGTGGTCATATCTTGCTCCGTCAGTAGACTTGAATGATCCACATCAAACACAGCAGCAATCGATTTTAAGGTTTCCATGCTGGGCTGCTGACCGGCTTCGATGCGCTGTATAGTGCGTACACTCAAGCCTGAGAATTCGGCCAACTGATGCTGCGACCAGCCGCGTTTTAGCCTTAATTTCTGAATGAGCATCGATGACTCCTGATCGAATGATGGGGATTGCAGTGTGACGGATCACCTGTAAAAACAACACGTCAGCACCCTGTCAGCGACACGACAATGACCCGACAGTGGATAGGCCAACGCTACGACAAAGCGGGGTCGTTGTAAATTGGAATGGTCAGTTGAAATGGTCAGTTGATGCGCGGGATTTTGAGCGGTTTGAATTGAAAAGCCGTACGCCCGGTGGAATATGTACCGGGCGTACGGCTGTGATCAGGCGGGGGTTGACGGTGACGCTTTGATCTTTTTGCTTTTATGTAAGAGAGTGGCGGTGATCCCGGACATGGCATAGATGAGTGCCACGGCAAAGATGCCGATGGGGATATTGTACGTGACAGCGACCAGAATCAGCACGACCGGTAACATGATGACAAAAGGCACGCGCTTGCGGTCCATTTCCTTAAAACTGAAATAGCGCACATTGCTGATCATGAGGAATCCGGCAAAGATGGAGAGGAAGCCATAGATGGCTTTCCAACCTAAAAGGCTGATATCGATCCATGGTGCATTATCAAGACCAACCCAGATGCCACTGATCATCAGGATCGCCGCCAGTGGACTTGCAAGACCAATAAAGTAGCGTTTGTCGACCACACCGATCTGCACGTTGAAGCGTGCCAGACGGAAGGCGGCGCAAGCGGTAAAGATAAAGGCACAGGCCAGACCTATCCGGCCCAAGGGGGCCAGCGCCCAGCTATAGACCAGTACGGCTGGCGCAACACCAAAGGACAGCATGTCCGAAAGTGAGTCGAACTGCTCACCAAAGGCGCTTTGGGCATTGATCAGGCGGGCGACGCGACCGTCCAGTCCATCCAGCAGGGCGGCAACGAAGATGGCATAGATCGCTTTGTCAAACTGACCGCTGGTGCTTGAGATCACCGAATAAAATCCACACAGCAGTGCGGCACAGGTGATGGCATTGGGAACAAAATAAATCCCTCTGCTTTTGACGCGACTGCCTTCATGGGTGTGCTCTTCTTCGATGATTTCGAAGGTCAGACCATCATGGTCGTCGTCTGTGACCTGTGGGTCAGTCAAGAGGTCTTGCTGGACAGGATTTTCCGATGAAATTGGCTCATGTTTGTCGGGTGTCGCCACAATGTACTCCCTGAGTCCGGGTCGATAAGGGTTGTCTAAACGATACGTATCAATGCAGGCAGGTCGGTCAACCTGCGCACTGGGTGATTTATTCTTGATGCAGGTCTTAAGGTTATTCCCCGACCAACCAACGTACGGCGGCATGCCCGCCATTTTCTGACATTCTCAGGTGTGGGAATAGCCATTGCAAGAGCTGATCGGCATGATCTGCGAACTGATAGGGCGGATTGATCACCAGTAAGCCGCAGCCATTTAAGCCCACCGGGGTATCGTCAGGCCATACGCACAGTTCGCAGATGAGCTGACGACGGATGCCGGTCTTGATCAGTTTCTTCTCGAAGCGCTCAATCATGGCGCGGTCTTTGATCGGATACCAGATGGCGTAGACGCCGGTTGACCACTTCTGGTAAGCCGCCGTGATCAGCTCGACGAGCTGCGGAAAGTCCTTGCGCTCGATCTCATAGGGCGGATCGATCATGACCAGTCCGCGTTTTTCTTTCGGCGGGATCACGCCACGCAGACCTTCGTAGGCATCGCGCTCGTGCAGGCCCAGACGTTTGTCATACAGATAATGGTGCAGTTGGGTAAACACATCCGGATGCAGCTCAAATGCAGTGGCTGCATCGATATCGCGTAATTGCTGCAGGGCAAACCATGGCGAGCCGGGATACCAGCCGCGGCCTTTTTCGCTACGCAAGGTATCGACGAGGCTTAAGTAACGCTGGACCATGGCGGGTGCCTGACGGATCACACTGTTGTCCAGTTGGGCCAGACGATGGATGCCATCCAGATATTCGCCGGACTTTTGGGCGGGTGCTTGTGCGAGGTCATACAGACCGGCACCGGCGTGAGTGTCGATATAGCGATAGGGTTTGTCTTTTTTGCCGAGCAAATCGAGCAATTCAAGCAGGAGGACATGTTTCATCACGTCGGCAAAGTTGCCTGCGTGGAAATGGTGACGATAGTTCATAGTGTCCGAGGGTCGAGTCGTTGGTATCCGCAATCAGGCCGGTATGGATGGATGATGACTGATGACGTATATCATGAAGCTGATGTCATTAAATTGTCATCAAATTCTGCATAGGGGCCGGTAAATTCTGCCGACATGGTAGCACGAACCTTGCTTGACTTTGGATATTCTCCGTGCAGCTCGGGTGAAAAAACATGGCGGATGCCAGGGTGCTGATCGATTTGAGCCGTATGGATAAGCGGATTGGATTACACTAGTGGGGTGCGCTGAGCCTGATCTTGCGCTGCTGCAGATCACGCGATCACGCTTACCCGATGATGATATGTAGAGATGACAATGAACCTGCAATCCCCCAACGATGCTGTGATTGATAGTACGCCCGATACGGCGATCTCTGCTGAGGATCATCCGGCGAGCTGGTCTGATCATTGGCAGCATACGCTGGATCAGGTCGATCTGGCTGGGCTGGCGGGCTGGGATCGGCTGGTGGCATCGGGCTGGTTGGTGCTGGATCAGGCCTTGCCGGAGGTGCTGTATCAGGGCTTATGCCTTGAGGCGCAGGACACGCGGGATTATCGTGCGGCTGAGCTGGTCACGGGTGGGCGGCAGGCCGCTGTGCGTAGCGACTCGACGCGCTGGATTGAAGCACATGACCGCACGGCTCAGTCCTGTGGCGTGCAGTATCTGGCGGCGCTGGATGGGTTGGGGCAGGTACTCAATCGCAGTCTGTATACTGGGATTCGGTCGGTCGAGGCGCACTTTGCTTGTTATCAGCCGGGACAGTTCTACGCGCAGCATCGCGATAATCCGGTCGGCTCAAGCGTACGCGCCATCTCGACCGTGCTTTATTTAAACGGTGGGGTACATGTGGTCTGGCAGGATGCGTGGGGTGGGGCCATTAGGCTGGAGGATCTGCAGGGACTGGCGCATGAGGTGCTGCCACAGGCCAATCGCATGGTTGTATTTGTCAGTGATCTCCCCCATGAAGTACTGCCTGCCAGTCGTGTGCGGCGCTCCATTGCGGGCTGGCTGCGACGCGACTGAGCGGAAGATGATGGTAGATTGACCGGATGAAGACGAGGATGAGATGACACGAGAGCACCATATACAGACGCTGGTTGCACGTCTGGGGGAGACTGATCAGCAGTTCCTGAGTGATCCGACACCGCATCTGGCACTGGCGCGTGCCGAGGTGCGGATGGCGCTGGTGCGCTTCAGTTCGCGTAAGGACGAGCAATTATATTTGCTCAATGAAGCCGCCGTGATCGTGGAGCTGGCGCTGACTGAGGTGGATGAGCGTGATCTCCATGAGCAATTGTCGATACAACTGGCGTCGGTCTATCTACAGCATTATGAAGTGACGCGTGAGACGCGCTATCTGGTCGTGACCGGCCAGATCCTGCGGGTGCATACGACACATGCGCATCCGTCGGTATATATGGGTCTGGCACGAGCAGATGCAGGTCAGGGCAAACCCGCCCTGACCCGGCACTGGCTGACACTCTGGCTTCAGGCACTACAGCCGAGCGTGCAGGCCGATCGCTTGCCTGCGACGGTGCTACATGGGCAACTCTCGGGTCTGACCCGGCATGCCGAGTTTGCCTCCTTGCTGCATGAGGCATGGTTTACCGAGATCATCAATCAGGCTGGACAAGTCCTGGTGGAATGTCTGCCCACGCCAGCAAGTCCCGTTCACTCTTAAAGTGCCGGGGCTGTCCCGTGATGGGATCGGTAAAGTGGACCTCGCGGGCGAGCAGCTGTAATGGCGTGGCATAATCATCCGCGGCGTCCTTCACGGTCCTAAGGACGGGGTAGAAATCATCAAACAGAATCGGAATCCCGAGGCTCGCCAGATGCACGCGCAACTGGTGTTGTTTGCCCGTGATCGGAGAGAGGCGGTAGCGTGCAAGTTGGCCGTGTTGCGCCAGCAGGTCGATATGGGTTTCGCTATTGGGCGGACCCTCTGTCTCCTGCATACGAAAGAACGGCTGGCCTTTGTCCATACGGCTCCGATGGATATAGGGGAGGATCAGGTCAGCGCGAAAGCCTGCGATGGCCTCATAGGTCTTGTGGATGGTGTGCGTGCGAAACAGCGCCTGATAGGCGTCTCGCACATTGGGTGTCTTGCTGAACAGCACCAGCCCTGCGGTCTCGCGGTCAATGCGGTGTAGTGGAGCGAGATCAGGCAAGCCCAGTCGGTCTTTTAAGCGTGTCAGCAGGGTTTCCTGCACGTACTTGCCCACTGGCGTGACCGGCAGGAAGTGCGGTTTGTCCGCCACCACCAGATACTCATCTTCAAACAGCACCGTCTCGGTAAAGGGTATCGCAGGCTCAGCCTCGATATGGCGATAGTAATACAGATGCTGACCGCCGATATAAGGGCTATCCAGCGTAAATGCTTGACCCTCTCCATTCATCACCAGACCATCCTGCAGGCGCGCGCGCCACACTGCCGCCGCGATATGCGGAAAGCGGCTGATCAGAAAATCCAGCAATGACGAATGACACTCATCAGGCAGCCAGATACAGCTGGCGCTGACGCCGTCGCGGGTGGGTAATACTGGCTGGGATCGTGACACGGTCTAGAGCCGGATAATCTGTCCAATCTCGGCGCTCATCATCGAGGTCAGGATCATGCTGATGATGGTGTCGATGAGATGAGCATCGATGTGCAACATGATGCGGACGGTCTTTTGCTGGGGATGCGGCATGACCTGCAGGTCGTGCATGGCCGCACCTGAGGCATTCATGAGAATGCGGCGCAGGATCAGGGCTTGATCTTCGGAAACTTTAAAAAACATCTGAGCTCGAGCCGCACGAAGGGCTACGGGCTGCACCTGAAGGGCGGCTGAATCATCTTCAGGCTGGCCTACAGGGTGGGATTGGGCGTTCATGATGGACCTTTGTTGTACTGTAGCGATATGGGATTTTGCAGTACGTCTCTGTCGCTGCGGGTTCGAGCCCAGCAGAGCGTACCGTGACCATGCGATCAGAGGGTGGCGTATATCCGCGTCATACGTAGATAAAGCAACCTTCTGATATAAAGTCATACATTAGTCATATTTAGCATAAAAACAAGGCCAGTGAAACCGTTTTTGCCAGATGGTCGTCCGATCTCTGTGAAGATCACGTGAAATCAAAAAGACCTGCGCGCTGCACAGGTCTTTTTG
>JASLEL010000237.1 GCA_030151145.1 Aquirhabdus sp.
GTACTGGATACCCCGCGTGACCGGCTGGTGTGGGATGTCGGCCATCAGGCTTATCCGCACAAGGTGCTGACGGGTCGCCGCGAGCAGTTGACCACGATCCGCAGTCAGAATGGCTTGGCGGCATTCCCGGCGCGTGATGAATCCGAATACGATACCTTCGGCGTTGGTCATTCTTCGACGTCCATCTCTGCGGCGCTCGGTATGGCACTGGCACTGCGCTACCAATCTGAAAGCAATCCTGCGCCGCCGGCACCGCAGCGTGTGGCCTGTGTCATTGGTGATGGCGCCATGACTGCCGGTATGGCCTTTGAGGCCATGAACGATGCAGTCGGGCATCATGCGGATCTGCTGGTAATCCTGAATGACAACGACATGTCGATCTCGGGCAGTGTCGGTGGCTTTGCCCAGCATTTGGCGAAACTCTGGGAAAACGGTGATTACGTCTATGTGCATGATGACGGCACACCCGAAGTGCGTCCGCGTCCCGAGTGGGATTTCCGTGAGCGTAAAACGGTGCCAGAGCATGCCGTGCATACTGATAATCTCTTTCAGGCGCTGGGCTTTGAGTATTTTGGTCCCGTCGATGGCCATGATCTGCCCGAGCTGCTGCGTGTGCTCAATGCGTTGAAAGATCGTAAAGGCTGTCGCTTCCTGCATGTCTATACCACCAAGGGCAAGGGCTTTACCCCTGCCGAGCAGGATCAGATCGGCTATCACGCCATCGCCAAACTCGGCAGCAATAAACTCGGTGCGGTCAGTACCAAGCATGCCTCGCATAAAGCAGTGAAATACTCCGATGTCTTTGGTCGCTTCCTCATTGATCAGGCGGCGCAAGATGAACGCCTGCTTGCGATTACCCCCGCCATGTGTGAAGGCTCGGGCATGGTCGAGTTTGCCAAAGTCTATCCGACGCGCTTCTTTGATGTGGCGATCGCCGAGCAGCATGCCCTGACACTGGCTGCGGGTATGGCCTGTGAGGGAGCCAAGCCCGTGGTTGCGATTTATTCGACTTTCCTGCAGCGCGGCTATGATCAGCTAGTCCATGATATTTGCCTGCAGAATCTGGACGTCACCTTTGGCATCGACCGCGCTGGCCTCGTTGGTGAGGATGGGGCAACGCACGCGGGCAGTTTTGATTATGCCTTTATGCGTACCCTGCCCAATATGGTGCTGATGGCCCCTAAAGACGAGAACGAATGCCGCCAGATGCTGCATACGGCTTATATGCATCCGGGACCGGCGGCCGTGCGCTATCCGCGTGGGGCGGGGATCGGCAGCCTGATTGAGGATGTCTTCACTGCGCTACCGATCGGTCGAGCTGAGGTGCTGGCACGCTTGAATGACACCGCGCCGACTCGCATAGCGCTACTGGCGTTTGGCAGTCGTGTCTATCCTGCACTGGCGGCGGCCGAGCAGATCGCGGCATCCGGTGTGGGCGTGACCGTGGTCAATATGCGCTTTATCAAACCGCTGGATGTGGCCTTGCTGACCGAGCTTGCGCTGGATCATGCCGCTTTTGTCACTGTAGAAGAGCATGCGGTGATGGGTGGCGCGGGCAGTGCGGTCAATGAGGCGCTGCATCAGGCACTCATCGTCAAGCCGGTGCTGAATCTGGGCTTGTCGGATGTCTTCTTAGGACATGGTGAACACGGTCAGATGCTGGCGGATGAAGGGCTGGATGCGGCAGGCATTGCGCGTGCGGTGACGGCATATCTGGTACGACTAGCGACAGTGACCCACTGATACACAGTCTCTTCATCATTAGCATTTCGCGTAATAAAAATACACATCTCCGGCATATAAACCGCTTCAATTCCGATCATAAATCCGATACATTTGGGTTGGGTTTTAACGATTGGAGCGTGTCAAATGACGGATTCAAGAGTAAACGATTCGACCCCAAACTTCGCTAAAACTAACTCTCAAGGAGCATTATCTCAAGCCTCTGAACTTGATCATGATTCGGTAAAATCTTCCCTGTCTGCCGTGTTTCCTCACACGCATGATTACGCACCTCCACACGCTGCTTTACCTGTACACAAAGCCACCGCCAGTGCCAATGATGCGTCCGCAGCGAGTTGCGATGCTGATATCGTTGTCACTACCCCAGAGATTTCGCTCAAAGATGTAACCAGCAAAGACACCGCGTCCAGTACGGATATGGATGTTACCACCACCTCCGATCTGGCATCGGCGCAATTGGATCTGCCGCAGATGAGCGCGCTTCCTGACGTGTCGGTCGTTGATCAGGAGTTATACATCCCGATCGCACAGAACTTCGCCGAGCTGGTCGCAGCGATGGTGCATCCCGCCAAGGATCAGGTGATCCCGGTCCAGACGATCAAAGGATTGTCGGCTCGGACGCCAGCGGTACTGTCGTCTGAGAGCTCGGATCAGGGGATCGTCTATGAGTGGGATTTCTGGCGGCCGCATGAGCAGTATCTGACCGACACGCTGCTGCCTGAGCGTGAGGCGGTGTCGCTACAGATCCAGCGCTATCGTCATCGTCTGCTTGCCAGCTGTGGTCTGGTCGCCAAGGTGCTGGCCCAGTATGAGCTGCTGCAGATGTCTGCCGTGACGTTGTATGCCTTCAGTGCCAGTGTGGGTAATGAAGTGCATTATCGCTATCAGCCGGATGTGCATCCGCGCCGTTTTCAGTCACCATGTCTGCAACAAAATCTCTACTATCCGACCTATGCGCTGCATAGCAGTGCGGTGACTGATCGGATGGATGAACTGGAGCCGTTGCTCGACAGTTATTTTGATGCACAGATCCTGCCGACTGAGCTTGAGTTTTCGGGTGTAGGCGATGTGGTGGGGGTTGGCCGCTTTGAGAATCCCTTTTCTTTTAGTTATGAAGTCTTTGAGAGTTACGAGCGTATCCGCATCCAGACGCGCAGCACGGCATGGATGACCTGTGATCTCACGGGCATGCCACAGATGGCGCTGTACAGTGCCAATGGCTGGCGACTGGAGCGGGCCATGACGGATCTGGTCTTTTTCCTGGGTCAGCAGGGCTATGCGCTTGAGCAGAACCGTCGCGGGATTGAAGAAGACCTCTACGATACCCCCAGCGTCTGTCATCGGGCGACCCGCTATGCCGACTGGGATGGCGACTATCTGGTGAATCGTTCGTCGCTGGAGCCGGTCGGTGATGAGCTCCTGAATGTGGTTGATCTGTTTCATCTGAATGTCGCCTATGCCGCACCGCTTTGAGGGGGATGCGACATCAGACCTGTCTTGATGTGCAAACATAAAAAAACCTCTCCAGTGAGAGGTTTTTTTATGCCGGGCAGAAGACTCAGAACTTATAGTCCAGCTCCAGCCAACCTTGACGGCCATAGGGCAGATAGTTGCCGACCGGGTAGTAAGGCCAGCCGCCGGTGTCGTCGCGTTTGATGGTGTTGAAGACGTTGTTCACGATCACCGAGACGGTCGCTTTGGGCGTGACCTTGTAGCTGGTGCTGAGATTGACCGTGACACCGGGTTTCAGATAGCCGCTCTGATCGCCGGTCGGGATGCGTCCGGTGCGGGTCAGCAGCGTGGTCGTCGACCATTTGCCGATATTCCAGGTCAGGCTGGTGTTGAGCTTGTTGGGCCAGTCGGTGATGGTGGGATCGGTCAGATAGTTGTCTTTCCCGTCAGCCGCAGACTGCTGATAGGTATGACGCAGTACTTGGGTGTAGTTGGTCTGCCAGACGAAGTTGCCCCAGTCTTCTACCGCCCAGCGCAGTTTACCCGTGATATCAACACCAGCCACATGCTCGCGTGCGGCATTGATGGGAATGATGTTGATGTGATTGATGGCACCCGGGTCGACCACGGCATTGTCGGGGTTACGCACGATCCGGCTGATGGCATCCTGACATTGTGGCGAGTTGATGTCGCGCACGCCGCCACGGCAGTCGGCTTCGGTTTTCAGCAGTTGATCGGCATCGAGGTTGGTCACTTCGTTGTTGATGGTGATGTCCCAGTAGTCCACCGACAGATCCGCTTGTCTGATCGGTGACCAGACGAAACCAAAGCCAAAGGACTTTCCGTCTTCGGGTTTGAGTGCCTGACTGCCGGTCA
The DNA here is from genome assembly GCA_030151145.1 of Aquirhabdus sp. Taxonomy (GTDB): domain Bacteria; phylum Pseudomonadota; class Gammaproteobacteria; order Pseudomonadales; family Moraxellaceae; genus Aquirhabdus. Next base: position 4,072 of record JASLEL010000237.1, read on the forward strand.
GGGTGTAATTGGTGCCGGGAGAGACATTGCTGTAATCGCAGGTGGCGAGCGGCTGTCCGGCCTGACGGCAGCGCCAGTAATCAGTGGTCGATGGGTAGTAGCCGTGCTGGTCTTTGAGATACAGATAGTTCATGTCCGGTGCGCGGAAGCTGGTGGCGTAGTTGCCGCGCAAGAGCAGCGTCGGGTCTGGGCGGAACTCAAGTCCGGTACCAAAGGTAAACTTGTCGATGCTGCTGTCTGACAGCGCATAACGGTCATAGCGCCCTGACAGGTTGATGTTCAG
>JASLEL010000427.1 GCA_030151145.1 Aquirhabdus sp.
CAGATCTATTCGACTATATTGAGATGTTCTATAACGTGAAACGCAGACATGGTACAAATGGTCAGCGATCACCTGTAGACTTTGAAAAATCCCATCAGATGATGGCTCTGTGTGTCTAGAATCTTAGTGGCTATTCATGATTAGATTAAGTAGAAATTGCGTAAATTTTAATTATGGCATCGCAACAAAAGGTAGTCAAACAGGGTGATGTTTTACAGGGTGTATTTAACAAGCGTAGTGCATAAGAGCGTGTAGCCATAACATCCCTCATTATTTGGTGGATGTGCTATGGACACGAACGACAAAGCGAAGCTGAAGGCTTTCGGTGATCGGCTACGAGAGTTGCGGAAGAAGCAGGGTATTGCTCAAGAAAAGTTGGCCTTGATTAGCGGCCTAGCACGGAGCTATGTGGGTGAGGTTGAACGAGGCAATCAGAACATTTCGCTGCTGAACATCCACAAGCTGGCAGAAGCATTGAAAGCAGAGCCTTCGAAGCTGCTAGAGCCCCCAATTAACACAGATGCAAAAGATTAGGCCCCGAGGCACTACTTCAGGCTATACCGTGCCCTAATGGGCTTACAGGGGGGCATTGATGGGCGTTTTAGTGAGTTCTGTGGAAAGAATCAATTTCGGCTAAACAATATCGCCAAATGAGGTATAGAATACGAGCTGTTTCCTTGCTGTTCTTACTTGGCTCTTACTTGGCTTTAGTATCCCAAATGACAACGGCCTACACAAAATGTAAGCCGTTGAATTTTAACATAATATGGCTCCCTGACCTGGGCTCGAACCAGGGACACACGGATTAACAGTCCGTTGCTCTACCGACTGAGCTATCAGGGAATGTTGCGTTTCGGTAGGCGGCATTGTAGGGATGTGATGCGGGTCGGTCAAGCAGTTTTTTATAGGAAATTGCACAACCGGCTATATTGTCGCCAAATGGTGCTGAGCGTCTGTTTTTGTCATCTAATTTGACGAAACTTTATACAATACAGGTGGTTGTCTCGGTTTGATTGTGACAGTGGTGAGCAAAAAAACAGGCTGCACGTGGGCAGCCTGTTTTTAGTTGCGCTTAAAAGAAAATTATTTCTTTTCGGCAGCGATGGAGGCGATAGCGGCATCTACACCATCGATGCTGTCGGCGGCTTCTTTGATACGGCGCAGGGCTTCGACCAGCACGTCATCGGCGGTAGCGTAGGAGATACGCATAAAGCCACCCAGACCGAACGCATCGCCCGGTACGACAGCTACGCCGGTCTTGTCGAGCAGCCACTCGGAGAATTCGGTGCAGGACGCAAGGCCCAGCGCACGCACCAGCGGGCGGATGTTGGCGTAGGCGTAGAATGCGCCGTCGGCAGGCAGGCAGGTAATGCCACGGATTTCATTCAGGCCAGCGACCACGAGGTCATGACGACGCTTGAAGGCTTCAACCATCGGCTTCAGCACGTCTTGCGGGCCATTCAGCGCCGCTTCGGCAGCAGCCTGACTGATGGAGGCCGGGTTGCTGGTGGACTGCGACTGCACGTTTTTCATCGCGTTGATGATCTTGGCCGGGCCTGCGGCATAGCCGATGCGCCAGCCAGTCATGGCATAGGCTTTGGAGACGCCGTTCAGCACGAAGGTACGGTCGTACAGATCCGGGGCAACGTTCAGGATGTTGTGGAACGGCTCGTCGGTCCAGATGATCGGCTCGTACATGTCGTCGGAGGCGACATAGACCTGTGGATGGCGACGCAGCACTTCGGCAATCGCAGTCAGCTCTTCTTTGGTGTAGACCATGCCGGTCGGGTTGGACGGGCTGTTCAGCACCAGCAGTTTGGTTTTTGGTGTGATGGCGGCTTCGACCTGTGCGGCAGTGATCTTGAAGCGCTGTTCTTCACCACATTTGACGATGACGGGTACGCCCTCGGCGATGATGGTCATGTCAGGGTAGGAAACCCAGAACGGCGCAGGGATGATCACTTCATCACCAGCGTTCAGGAAGGCGAGAGCTAAGTTAAAGAAGCTCTGCTTGCCACCCGAGGACACCAGAATTTGGTTCGGCGCGTAGTCAAGGTTATTGTCACGCTTGAATTTGGCGATGATGGCTTTTTTCAGGCCCGGGGTGCCGTCGACGGCGGTATATTTGGTGAAGCCATTGTTAATGGCGGCAATGGCCGCATCTTTAATATGCTGCGGGGTATCAAAGTCAGGCTCACCAGCACCCAGTCCGATAATGTCACGACCAGCGGCCTTCAGTTCGGCGGCTTTATTGGTCACAGCCAGCGTTGGAGAAGGTTTGATGGCATTGACGCGGTCGGACAGACGGACGGCAGGGCTTGATACGGCATCGCTCACGGCTAGGGTTCCTTATATAGAACAGAAAATGGTACAGATATCTTAAAAAACCGATCAGGGTTGATCGTGCGGGGGCTTGAAAAGCCACGTGTTGCCGGGTAGGGCAAACCTGCCAATTCTAGCCGATTTTTGCGGCTTTGTTGCATTTTTATGGTGCGGTTTGAGGAATGTTTTTTTAGGCTTTAATATGCGAGGATAGTGCTTTGCCGCGTCTGTTGACCTGATGGTCTATCTGCTTCTGCTGCACCGATCGGGTGCTGTCTTTTTGTGTTGTAAAAACGAGTTAAAGGATCGCTGTCATGCGTGAACCCGTCAAAACCCGCTCTGCCGATGAGCTCAAAGCCATTGCGACCACCATACAGGCCGAGGCGCAGGTGCGCGGTACCAATCTGTCCGGCACACAGTATGTGGGGCAGCCGTTTGAGTTGGTGACCGAGTATCAGCCCGCAGGCGATCAGCCGCAGGCGATAGACAAACTTGTGCGTGGGATCGAACAGGGCATGCATGAGCAGCTCTTGCTGGGTGTGACGGGATCGGGCAAGACTTATACCATGGCCAATGTCATCGCCCGCACCCAGCGCCCGACCATCATTATGGCGCACAACAAGACGCTGGCGGCGCAGCTTTATGGCGAGTTCAAGGCGTTCTTTCCGCATAATGCGGTCGAGTATTTCGTCAGCTACTACGACTACTACCAGCCTGAAGCCTATGTGCCGTCGTCCGATACCTTTATTGAGAAAGACTCGGCCATCAATGAGCAGATTGACCAGATGCGCTTAAGTGCCACACGCTCGTTGCTTGAACGCCGTGATGCGATCATCGTAGCGTCTGTGTCGGCGATCTATGGTCTGGGCGATCCGGAGGCGTACCTCAAGATGTTGCTGCATATCGTGCGCGGTGATCGGGTGGATCGGGCGGCGATCATCCGGCGTCTGGTCGAGATGCAATACACGCGCAACGACATTGACTTTGACCGTGGTACCTATCGGATACGCGGTGAGGTGCTGGATATTTATCCGGCGGAGTCGGACCAGAATGCGGTGCGGGTCGAGCTGTTTGATGATGAGGTCGAGCAGATCTCGTGGTTTGATCCGCTGACGGGCAAAGCGACACGTAAAGTCGACCGCGTGACGATCTATCCCAAGAGCCATTATGTGACGCCACGGGAAAATCTAGAGCGTGCACGCGGCACCATCAAAGAAGAGCTGGATGAGCGGCTGGCGTACTTTCGCGCCCATGACAAACTGCTGGAAGCCCAGCGCATCGAGCAGCGTACGCGCTATGACCTCGAGATGATCCAGCAGCTCGGCTATACCAATGGCATTGAGAACTACTCACGTCATCTATCGGGGAGGCCCGCAGGCGAGGCACCGCCGACGCTGTTTGACTATATCCCCGAGGATGCGCTGTTCTTCATTGACGAATCACACGTGACCGTGTCGCAGATCGGGGCCATGTACAAAGGCGACCGCTCGCGTAAAGAAACGCTGGTCGAATATGGCTTCCGCCTGCCAAGTGCCTTGGATAACCGCCCGCTCAAGTTTGAAGAGTGGGAGCGTATCGCGCCGACCACGATCTTTGTCTCGGCGACCCCAGCCGCGTATGAGCTGCAACACAGCCAGCAGGTCGTCGAGCAGGTCGTACGCCCGACGGGCCTTGTCGATCCTGAGATTGAGATTCGTCCGGTGCTGACGCAGGTGGACGATGTGCTGTCCGAGATTAATTTGCGTAAAGCCGTCAACGAGCGGGTGCTGATCACGACGCTGACCAAGCGCATGGCTGAAGATCTGACCAGTTATCTCAAGGAATACGGTATTAAGGTCGCCTATCTGCATTCGGATATCGATACGCTGGAGCGTACGCGCATCATTCATGAGCTGCGCACGGGTATCCATGATGTACTGGTGGGGATTAACCTGCTGCGTGAAGGGTTGGATATGCCGGAAGTGTCTTTGGTTGCCATTCTGGACGCCGATAAAGAAGGCTTCTTGCGTTCCGAGCGCTCGCTGATTCAGACCATTGGCCGGGCGGCGCGTCATGTGAATGGGCGTGCGATCCTGTATGCCGACCGCATCACGCCCTCTATGCAAGGCGCGATTGATGAGACCGAGCGTCGTCGTCGCAAGCAGATTGCATTTAATGAAGAACACGGCATCATCCCACGCAGTGCCGTCCGCCAGTCGGCGCGGGATATTGACGTCGGTGAGGCGATCTATGATCCGGATGAGGTGCTGCCGGTCAAATCGACCCGTCTGAATGTAGACGAGCATGTACTGAATGATCCCAAGCTGCTCGTCAAGCATATCCAGCAACTGGAAAAAGCCATGCATGAGAAGGCCAAGCAGCTGCAGTTTGAGGAAGCTGCACGTCTGCGAGATGAGGTGCAGCAACTGAAGGCGCAACTGATTTCTTAGGTTGCTCTATGCGGGTGTTTTGGCAGATGCTGCGCGAGATGGGATGGTTTAGCGCAGACATGGCATGTGAGCTGTTCAATCATGGAGAAGTGGTGAGAGTGTGGTAAGCGGCGTTACAAATCCGGGTTCAATGTATCTTTGGAAACATGATGTTGCTACGATGGCTTACGATCAGGTTTGCGCTGATTTGTTAAAATAAGGACATGTATTCTGGGGCTTTGAATAAAATGCACACACATCGCTTGCTGTTGTCCAGTCTGATGGTTGCCATGTTGGGCGTGACCGTATCTGCTTATGCCGATGATCAGGAAAATCATGATCATGGTAATAATTCCGGCG
>JASLEL010000312.1 GCA_030151145.1 Aquirhabdus sp.
TGCGGCTCGACATCAGGCGTCCGCCACAGACCGAGCTTGAGGCCGGGGCTTAAGATAAACAGCGCAAAGGTCTCGGAGACATCCACGGGCTGTTTGTCCAAGATACTGCTGTAGAAGGTGCTGCTTGCGACTGGGTCGGCAACATAGAGGATGACCAGATGGGATTGGGTGGCGAGGTGTGTCATGACGTTGTACTCCATGCAAATGATTGAAAAACCAGATCGATAGGCCGCGATCTCTGGGCGCTATGCTCTGGATAGATGCATGGTAAGGGGTACTACTGTCATTTTATGGCAGTAGCGATATGCGGGTTATGCGCGTGTCTCAGGTGGGCTGTAAAGGGTAATGCCTTGGGTCTGCTGCCATTCCCGTAGCAGGGTCTGGCGGGGCTTAGGATAGGGGGTCGCCATGACTTCAAGCTGAGTGATGCGGTCAGTGCGAAAGTGCCGATAGCCCTGCCGTAGTTCACACCACGCCGCGAGTATTCGCGTCTGCTCAAAGAAACCCAAGGCAAAGGGCCAAACGATCCGTGTTGTTGATTGGCCGTCCTGATCCTGATAGTCGAGGGTGATTTTCACCCCTTGTCGGATGGCTTTCCTGATCTGGGCGAGGTCGATGGTCTCGCTCTGATGACTTTTGCCCGGACCAATGAGCAGGGTGGTCGAGTCCACGAGATGCTTAAGCTCAGGTGGGATCACGGCATTGATCTTGGTCAGGGCGTCTTGGGCCGCATAGATCAGCTCCTGATCCTGACTGTGGCGCATGACCCAACGCGTGCCGAGGACCAGCGCTTCGATCTCATCACTGCTAAACATGAGCGGTGGCAGCATAAACCCCGCGCGCAGCACGTAGCCTAAGCCTGCCTCACCGTCGATGGGTGCACCCTGTGCCTGTAGCGTGGCGATGTCGCGATAGAGTGTGCGCAGACTGATGCCCAGCTCTGCGGCCAATGCCTGCCCGGTCACCGGAAAGCGATGACGGCGCAGGATCTGGATGAGGTCGAGCAGACGCTGGGCGCGAGACATAAGGACAGGCCGGGGATTGTTGAAGCTATGGCATCATGCCTTGCTGCACAGGGTGATGCAAGGGGGCTGTTTTTGCATGAAATGGCTTAGCATGTAAACATCAAAAATCGTAAATTGTTGACCTTTTGTTTCATTTTAAAAATCATTGCGGCAAAGATGCTATCAATGCGCGCAGGCAGTTAGGGCGCTAAGACGCCTTATTCAAAAGTACGCGTCTGGATTAGGAATACGAAGATGTCTGAAGGGATTGCGATCCGTGTGCCTCGTAATGCACGGATTGATTGTCTGCGCGGTATTGCGATTAGTGCGGTACTGGTCCTGCACTATGCCTTGGCTTATAAAGTACAGCAGAGTCCATTCATAGAGTGGTTTTCGCTCACTACCCTGCGCCATGTGTTTTTGAATGGCAACTATGGCGTCACGATGTTTTTTGTCATCTCGGGCTATCTCATCACCCAGATGTCGCTGCGCCGCTTTGGTGCCTTAAGTCAGGTGGATATTCGGCAGTTCTATCTCTATCGCTTTGCCCGCATCATGCCGAGCCTTGTGCTTGCGCTGCTGGTCATCGTGGCGTTGGGCTGTCTGGGCTTGCCGCATTTCACCAATACCGATGGCGGCCATCATTTGCCGTCGTCATATTTCGCCATAGCCGTGCTGTCGGTGCTGACCTTCTGGCACAACGTGCTGATGCAGATCGAGGGCTGGTTTAATTATTGCCTCAATATCTACTGGTCGCTGTCGGTGGAGGAGGTGTTTTATCTGGCCTTTCCGCTTTTGGCGGTGGGTTTGCGTCGTCGCGGCTGGCTGGTTGCCGTGGCGGCCTTGCTGGTGGTATTCGGACCGGTCTATCGGGCGATCCATCTCTATCACGGTGTGCATCCAGATGAGGAGCTGTATTGGGAGTGCGGCTATTTTGCCTGCTTTGATGCCATTGCATTGGGCTGTCTGACGGCGCTCTTGGCTCAGGCACGCCCTATGCGGTCGGGTCAGCATGTGCTGCGGGTCGTGGCTGGCGCTGGACTGGTCGTGGTTTATTTTAGCGGGATATCAGGGCATGAGGTCTTTGGATTTACGCTGGTCGCCCTGATGACGGCACTGATCCTTTGGGCATCCGCGCAGGATACGCAGCCTGGGCTGATGACAGGCCGTATGACGGCGGGTTTGCGCTGGCTCGGTCGCCACAGCTATGAGCTGTATCTGTTTCATATCATTGTCTTGGCCTTGATGCGCAACGTCATTGAGCGTGGTCATCTGCCGCAGGCGATGTGGCTACCGTGGCTTGGCGTGTTTGTGGCACTGTCGGTGGCGTTGGCGTTTCTGGTCGCACGATGGGTGTCAGAACCAGCCAACCGTTATCTGCGTCAGGGTAGCAAAAACCGTCCGGTGGAGCAGGTGGGCAGTGTGATGGAGTCGTGATCTCCTGCGTCATCAGGCCATCAGTGTTTTATGCGTTGCAGGCTTGGCTTTGGCATCTTTGGGTGTGGTGGTGGGAGAGTGCTGGACCAGACTGCCCAATACGACCATGCAGATCAGGATCAGACAGAGGATCAGACCTGTACACAGAAATGGTTCGTCATCGGTGCTATGGATCAGCGGTGCATTCTTTAAAGGTGGACTGTCCCTTTGCTGCTCGTGGTGCGGATCACCCATATGATGAGACTCGTTGTAAAAGACATGCCATCGGAAAGGGGGACGCGCTACGCAACGACGTACACACAGGCAACGGCGTCAAAGGTGGCAGCGCATTGTCGCAGCTAGCCACACCCCATCGGGGAGGTTGGTTCATCTGGGAGCATTTCCTTGGGCGGTATATGGAGGATTGTCCTTGAATCCTGACAGCCCTGTCTAATGATGGCCTGTAGCGGCTTGGTGCGCAGATCGTGTCGTCCAGTACAGGATTTGTATGCGGAAAGAGCCAGCAGCTTGCCGTAACCGGTGAGTATCCGTCTCAAAACCCAGCAATAAGCCGGCGGTGGCAGGCACAAAATAAAAAGCCCCATTATGGTGGGGCTGCTCATTCGAGCAAATCGGCAGTCATGGAGCTGACTGCGGATTGCATTACACCATGGATAGATGAAAGTTAGATGACAGATTGTGTCGGAATAAGCTTACCTGTCTATTGGTCTTCGGTGTACAGGCAGCCCTCACGATAAAAGGAATACGGAGTACAATAAATACCCGACTGCACGCGATGTGATTCAGGCATCTGCGCGCTGCAAGATATTCCTCGGCTGTTTCTGGCAAGGATTGCCCTCTGCATGGAGATGATAAATGCTGGAACTCGAAATGAACTATGAACCGGGCCATCATTGTCAGGCGATGGTGATCAGCCTGTCAGGCGGTCTGGATGTCGTGCTCATCGATGTGGTCGATGATGATTTTGAGCCATCGCTGTTTCATGTGGAAAAATGGATCAAGCAGGCCTGTGAAGAGCTACTCAACGATGAGCTGCATGGGCTAAATCCCAAGATCTGCTCATGGTACATCGCAGATCTGACCCGCGAGCATTACGGCATCTGCGGCTTTGCGATTGATGTTGAGGAGCATCTGGGCAGTCGCACGGTGCATTTCCGCCGCTGGCGCGAATGTCCGCCAGATCGGGCGCATGAGTTGTTTGATCACCTGCAAATGATGCAGGAGCGGCGTGTGCTGGCCTGATCTGTTGTGCTTGTGATCTGCATTTGAGATATAGACCCTGCTGAAGCAGGGTTTTTTATGCGTCTACGTTAGCCTGCCCGGTAGAACTGGCGTCCGATCAGCACGAAGGCGTCTTGGTTATCCGCTGTGACGTATTTGTCTGGATAGCTGCTGTTGTGGGCATGTAGGCGTAGTTTGCCGCCGCCTTCCTTGAATATCTGCTTCACCATCGCCTGATCGTCAAAGTAAAACGCATAGATCCCGCCATCACGGATCGTTTGATCGGATAGGTCTATACCATAGAGATCGCCGCTATTGAGATAAGGCGACATGCTGTCATTGTCGGCATAAGCCAGCATGGCACTGGCTGGATCAACCCGATGCCGGGTGAAGATGTCCGCAGCCAGCGGCAGTGCCTGAGCGGGGAGATGGCGAAAGCGTTGTGCAGGGGGAAGCGCTGTATCCAGTGACATCAGCCTGCTGATGTCATACACCTCAAGCCATATACGGCCATCTAGAGGAGGCGAGGTGGTGTCGGTGATTTGAGGCGGTGTCGTCGCTAAGGAGATTGTTGGCGATGGTGCTTCACCATGATCCAGATAGGCTGGCGTCGTGCCTAAAGCCTCGGCCAGCAGCGTGAGTTTGCCATCGCGTGGTTTTGCCTGACCGAGCGTATAGCGGCGCGCCATCTCGTAGGTCACCTCAAGCGTATTCTTGAGTGCGGTCACGCTGGGGATGGCGGAACCATCCGCGGCCATCAGTGTGGTTAGGCGCTGGGCGAAATCCGCATAGCGGACCACTAGTACATTTGCCGTCATGGGTCAGATGATGTGCGACTTTAAGTAGAACAGATCATACGGGCAGGGCGCGCTGCAGGTAAAGCGCTGGCGACGGGGAAACGGATCAAAATGGAAATTTCAGACAAAAAAATGCCCACATGGGGTGTGGGCATAAAACACGAATCCAGGTTGACATCACGTCTCACCATGGAGTGCAAGGCAAAGCATGATCATACTGTACTGGGCAGTATTGTGCAAGTCTAAAGCAGACTATTTGGAATAAAAAACGCATCATTTTTTCCAGTTGTTTCATAAAGTGTGATCTGGTTTGTATTTTATCTGATCATTTTGTGAGCTGTGCAGCGGCTTTGGAAAACCCTTTCATAATGCGACCGTGCGCATATCTTGCGCAGTTTGGTCTGATAAATCGTAAAAATAATAAACTGATATTCAAGGTGTTTCTGTGATGGGTGTGACGGGTTGTGCAAAAAGTACACTGTTGCAGTCTTGGCGTGCTTGTGTATGCCTTGCTTGAAAATGGGTTGTCTTGCGGGTGTTCAGACTGAATACTGACCCGGCCTGTCGTGAGGCAGGTCTATCCGTAACATCCAAACAAGGAGATTGACGATGAAACGCATCGTATTGGCAACTTTACTGGTGGTGAGTGGTGCAGCATTTGCGGCAGACGACTCGACATCATCTGCACAGGCTGCC
>JASLEL010000437.1 GCA_030151145.1 Aquirhabdus sp.
AATCACTTTAGCACCAGTCAGATCCAGACCAGTCACTTTGACATCACCCAGAGTCGATGCAGCATCGCCCAGTGTTACGCCAGTCATGTACATGTCGTATTTAGCCGAACCTATACTGCAGGTTCGGCTAAATACGACATGTACATGACTGGCGTAACACTGGGCGATGCTGCATCGACTCTGGGTGATGTCAAAGTGACTGGTCTGGATCTGACTGGTGCTAAAGTGATTGTTCAAGGTCACTAATCGCGTTGTGTGTTCTTGTGCTTGGCATCTGAGGGGGTGTCCTCTCAGGTGCTTTTATTTGCCTAAAATTCGTTGAAACGCCGGATGCAATGGGCTCTCTATGCGAGTCAAGCTTCTAGGCTGTGATCTGAGTGTGACGCCATGGGATGGGTTCGCGTTTTAATGGCGTGTATCGGTCCAGCAGGTCTATCGTGCGATCCAAGTGCGGCTTGATGTATAGGGCGACATTCGGAGCAAGCCCTTGTGTCAGTTGATGCGGATCAGGTGGCAGCTTGTCTGGAAGTACAAAAATTATGTGGCATAATGCGCGAAAACAGGTTAAAAGTAGCGCATCATGGATTGTCCTGTCTGTATCCGGATAGTCCACTATCATGAGAAGAGCGACGTAGTGTCGTGGAGCGAACGGCGACTGAATAAATAAAAACAGCCGTTCACGTCGGGAGATTTGAAATGATGGATCAACAGTCGGATCATAATGCTTGCCGTAGCGGGCGCCTGCAAGGGCTACGCTATGCTGTCCTTGCGGTTGCGTGCGGTGTTTTGCTGCCTGTATCCACTTGGGCGATGGATGAGCTGAGCGATGGTCAGTTGGAGCAGACGACGGGTCAGGATGGCCTGACGGTGTTGCTGGTCCCCCCGCAGGTGGGCGGACTGCCTGGCGTGACGATGCAAAATTTTATCTATGACAGCAATACCAGCTTTACCGGTACGACCGGCAAAGGCTATCTGCGCTCCAGCATCAATGGTGTCGTGCTGCAAGGTGCAACCTTGGGCAGCGCACCAGGTTCATCGACACCGATCGGTATCAACGTGGATGCAACCGGTGGCGGCGTATCGACGGCAACGACCGGGACTAATCCGGCGGTCTATGCCACGCTGTCGATGCCGACCGTCGGGAACATCAGTGCGCAGTTCAATACGTCTACCAATGGCAATAATGCCAATCTTCTGGATGCGTCCAATGCAATCGCAGGCACCTATGTGCCGATCGCGTCGATTGGTAATACCCCCGGCACCTTCGCTAATCAGCAAATGAATATCCGGCTTGCCAGTGGCAGTCCGATCGTGCTGGATTTTGCGCTGGGCAAAGCCAATGTAGCCGGGCATACCGCCATGTTGACGTTTACCTCACTGAATATCCAGCAGATTGATTTCAATGGTTCGGCACTCAACTTGGAAAGCCCGAACGGCGGCACGGGTGCGTCACGCCTGAGCATGACGCCGACCATCACGGGACTGAATCTGAGTGGTGCGACTCTGGATGTCGTCACGACTGCCGGGATGCAGACGGTTTTCCCAAGTGCAACCGCAGGTGGGGTCTTGCTGCAGAACTTTACCGGGCTTGCGACAGCAAATATGGGCGTGACGTTGAGCAATGTGACGGCAGGCGCGTCGGGAACTGCCGGATCAGGTAATGTCGGTTCAACCATGCTCAATGCGCCCATGGGATCGTTTGGTGTGACGGGTATGAACATTACAGGCCTGAAGGTCGGTATTTCAGGCATGTAAGCTGACATCAATTTGTCAGATTTGTAAAAAATTGCGTGAAGTCGTCACAAAAAAACGGTATCTTGTATTCGAGGATATGGATGCCGCGCAGCAGTCAGCCGCTTTTTTGCCGAGAACATACGATTGTTGAGTGCAGAAGCCGGGTGAGGTGATCCGTAGTGGCTGTCAGGCGTGCGCGGGTTTTTCAGGATGTCCGGCTTATTATGCTGGCGAAATAAAAGAATATGTCATTATGCTCTTCCTACTCACCCTTGGCTCTGCATTGATTTATAACTTTGCTGCCGATACCTTTGATACAGCAGATATCCCTGCAGGTGCGATCTATTACAATGAAGTGATGGATTCGCGCTATGTGAATGGTACGCCCTTGTTACATCAGAGCCCGGTGACGGTGAAGCCTTTTGTTCAGACGCAGTTCCGAGGCATCGTCAAGCAGGCCTATGACTATAGTTGTGGCTCGGCGGCCCTGACCACGCTGTTGAATGGTTATTTGGGGATGCACAACGATGAGCGCACCGTCATGGATGGTCTGCTCAAATACGGCGAGTATGATCGTATTGTCCAGCGCCGCAGTTTTTCGCTGCTAGATATGAAGCGCTATGTGAATGCCATTGGTTATAACAGCAATGGTTTTAAAGGGACGTTTCAGGATCTGGTCACCTTGGACAAGCCGGCGATTGTGCCGATTGCCTATGCAGGCTTTAAGCACTTCGTCGTGTACAAAGCCTTCAAAAATGGTCACGTATTTGTCGCGGATCCGGCGCTGGGTAATATCAGCTTTACTGCGGATCATTTTCAGGAAGTCTGGGATAACAATATCATGTTCATCATTACACCGGATAAAGGTCAGCCGACGACCGATATCTTGGCGTTACAGGATCAGGACATGCGTATCGTGGATGATGCCCAGATCGATCCTTATGCGTTTGTAGATATCAAATATCCGCAGATTGGTCGGGAGCAGCAGCGTGATGAGGCCGCGACCATGCAGCGGGTGATCGACAGCGATCCTAAATCACCGACGTATAATCAGCCGATCAATACGTCGTTGCGTTTGTATTACAACATGCGCTGATCACAATGTCCT
>JASLEL010000066.1 GCA_030151145.1 Aquirhabdus sp.
CATCACTTAGCACGCGTCCGATGGAGCGTATTGCCAAGCCGCTACGCCTGATGGGTGCCAAGATCCAAACTACAGGCGAGCGTGGTACGCCGCCGATCAGTATCGCGGGTGGGCAGCAGTTGCAAGGCATTCACTATGATCTGCCGATGGCGAGTGCACAGGTCAAATCCGGCATTCTGCTCGCGGGTCTTTGGGCAAGCGGTACGACGACCGTGGTCGAACCTGAGCCGACACGCGACCATACCGAGCGTATGCTGCGTGCCTTTGGCTATCCGGTACAGGTGGAGGGTAATAAAGTCACTCTGCAAGGTGGCGGCAAGCTGACGGCGACCAATATTCAGGTGCCTGCGGACATCTCATCGGCGGCATTCTTTATGGTTGCTGCGGCGATCACGCCGAATGCCAATGTGGTACTGCGTCAGGTGGGGATTAATCCGACCCGTACGGGTGTGATTGAGATCCTCAAGCAGATGGGTGCAAACATCAGCCTTGAGAATGAAGCCATGGCAGGTGGTGAGCCGGTGGCGGATATTCGTATTCAGGCTTCACAATTAAAAGGCATTCATATCCCTGAAGATCAGGTGCCGCTGGCAATCGATGAGTTTCCGGCGCTGTTTATTGCGGCAGCCTGCGCGGAAGGCCGTACGGTGCTGACAGGTGCAGAGGAGCTGCGGGTCAAAGAATCTGATCGCATTCAGGTGATGGCGGATGGCTTGAAATTACTTGGTGTGGATTGCACACCGACACCAGATGGCATGATCATCGAGGGTAAAGGCGGGCAGGCTACCGTATTTGGCTCAGCGGAGATCGAGAGTCATCATGACCATCGTATCGCCATGAGCTTTGCGATTGCGGGCTTACGTGCGGATGGTGTGATCACGATCAAAGGTACCGAGACCGTGGCGACCAGCTTCCCGAACTTTACCGTGCTGGCGCAGCAGGCAGGATTGCAGATCGACGTGAAGTAAGCATCAGGAAGTACGGAGATGAGATCAAGTGCTAGAGTGATATTTACAGCGATCTTATCTGCGGCTTTTGCGATGCCAAGTATTGCGCTTGAGAAGGCAGATTTGGTTGTGGTTGAGAAGGGAAAGCATCGGCTTTCCCTTTTTATGGGCAACATCTGCTGGCTAGTTATCCGGTTGCTTTGGGTGCGCACCCCAAGGGAGATAAACAACAAGAAGGGGATGGCCGGACACCGGAAGGGCGATATGTACTGGATGAAAAGAAAGAGCACAGCCGATTCTATAAGGCTTTCCATGTCTCCTATCCGACACCAGAACAGCGATTGGCAGCAAAGCAAAGAAATGTATCGCCGGGTGGTGATGTGATGATTCACGGGCAAAAGAATGGTTTCGGGTGGCTTACTGGCGTTACGCAGCGCTTTGACTGGACTCAAGGCTGTATCGCATTAAGTGATCGCGATATGGATGCGCTCTGGCAGCAAGTGGATGCCGGAACTGCGGTTGAGATCAGACCTTAGCTTCAGGACCGGGTTTGGATGACTGGAGAAGATATGGATGTGATCTACAAAATGGTCTACCCAAACCAATTGCCCGCGGTATTGGATTATATGCCGACGACGTTTCTTGTGATCTCAACAACGTCTGTATCGCCCGAATGGCGATTTCGTTTGAGTCAGTGGATGGTCGAAGCGGGGTGTCATCTCATGCTGGCATGGGGTGTGGACTGCAGTCTGTGGGATGATGCCGTCGATGAAGCGGATATTGATTTCTGGGATTGTGAGGTACCCAATGAGCATCTGATCCTCACCACATGGCATGACAATGAGTCGCTTGATGAGGTGATGTTTTTCGCCAAGCATGGCCTAAGGCATGCGCATACACCCTCCGAACGTACAATCCTGCTGCATATCAGCGATGTCGCAGGTGAGGATCACCTCTTGGCGTGCTATGCCAATGCCTGATGTAGATTTAGGAATGAAAGCTTAGAAAGCGCAGACGTAAAAAAGCCGCATATCTCATGCGGCTTTTTTAATGGGCAGGATTTAGAACCATGGCGTGATCTGCCGGTTAAAGTCAACGGCCATAAACACGCTCAGGATCGTCACAATCAGGATCGAGGCGATAAAGAGCTTCTTGGCCCACTTGACCTGATCATCGCTGGGCTTAAAGGCAAGCCATAGCCAATACAGGCTCAAGGCAATCGAGGCGACCAGATAAATATAACCGGTATAGCCCGCAATCGTCAGGGATGCCGCAGCAAAGCCAAAGGCAATGATATAGCCGATGATATGCCGCTTTGCCTTGGCGAAGCCTTCTTTGACCGGGAGTACCGGAATAGACGCTGCACTGTAGTCATTAAAGCGGAAGATCGCAATTGCATACGAGTGCGGCATCTGCCAGATACTGAAAAGCACCAGCAAAATCAGTGCACCAAGATCAAACTGATTGTGTACGGCGCAATAGCCGATCACGGGAGGCATGGCGCCTGAGATACTGCCGATCAATGTCCCGTACACCGAATGTCGCTTCAGATAAAGACTATAAAAACCGACATAAACGATGAATCCGATCTCGACCAGTCCAGCCGAGAGGGGATTGGTGCAGAGATACAGCAAGGACAATCCCAGAATGCCCAGAATCGATGCAAATACCAGCGCATGATTCGGTGCAATCAGGCCAGTAACGAGTGCACGGTTACGCGTGCGCTCCATCTTGGCATCGATATCGCGGTCAATAAAGTTATTGAACACGCAGCCGGATGCCACGATCAGCGAAACCCCGATTGCGGTCGCCAAAAATAGCAGGGGGTCAAAAGACCCCCTGGCTGCCAGGAAATACCCACCGGTTAACGTGATGAGATTTCCGAAGATAATTCCTGGCTTGGTCAGTTGGAAATAATGCCTAAACATGAGCCAGGCTTAGTTCCCCATCATGATCATGGTGTTGTGGTTCAGGTTGTTCATAATCCAGATCGAACCGCCGATGATGAACACAATCAGCAGGGCCGAGAATACGAACGAGGTCACCATGTCACGCTGCTCTGGGGAAGTATCCATGTGCAGGAAGTAGTGCAGGTGTACCAAGACCTGAACCGCAGCAAAACCGAAAATCACTGCGATGATGGCGGTATGAGACAGGGTCGGATGCATGACCACGGCAAATGGAATGACCGTGAGGATGACCGACAGGATGAAACCGATAGCATAGCCTTTGTAGCTGACGCCATGGCTAGAGTCATGATCGTGATGATCGCTCATTACAGCACTCCATTCAGGTAAACAATGGTGAATACACAGATCCAGACGACGTCCAGGAAGTGCCAGAACAGGCTGAGGCACTGCAGACGGGTACGGATGGTGGCGTCAATACCACGGGTGCTCACTTGAGCAATCATGGTGGCCATCCAGATCAGACCGCAGGTCACGTGCAGACCGTGGGTCCCGACCAGCGTGAAGAACGCGGATAGGAAGGCACTCTTGTCTGGACCATGACCTTCCATGATCAGGTGATGGAACTCATTGACTTCCATCGCGATAAAGCTAAAACCAAACAACCATGTGATGCACAGCCACAGGAGAACCTGTGACTTGTTGCCTTTGTACATGCCGATCATGGCAAAGCCATAGGTGATACTACTGAGCAGCAGGGCTGCGGTTTCGACTGCCACATAGGGCAACTCGAAAATGTCTTTACCAGTCACGCCACCCGCATAGCTGTCGTGCAGCACAGCGAAGGTTGCGAAGATCGAAGCAAACAGGAACAAGTCACTGAGAATGTAGATCCAGAAACCATAGACCTTCATCGGACCTGCATCATGGTGGTGAGCGTGGTCATCATGATGATCATCATGGCCATGAGCCACGTCATGGGCGTTAGGCGTCAAAACTTCATTAGTCATGATTTTTTTCCTGATGTTTCGCGAGTTTTTCGTAATAGAGGTTTTCGATACGCTCTACTTCTGCTGCAGGAACATAGTAGTCCGTATCCTGATCGTAGCTGCGCACGATGACAGCAACGACGGTTGCCAGTACACCGGCAGCGACCAGCCACCAGATGTGCCAGATCAGCGCAAAACCGAACAGGAAGCTGAAGGCTCCGATAAAGACGCCCACACCGCTATTGCGAGGCATATGGATGTCATGGTACTTGGCAGGACGCTGATGTGCAGTGCCGTCTTTCTTCATTTCCCAGAAGGCATCCAGACTATGTACGGTTGGGGTAACCGCAAAGTTATAGAATGGCGGAGGGGAAGACATGGACCATTCTAGCGTACGGGCATTCCATGGATCACCAGTGACGTCTTCGTTTTGCTTGCGATCACGGAAGCTCACGAACAGTTGCAGGAACTGGAAGGCGATACCCGCAAAAATCACCACAGCACCGATAAATGCAACGATCAGGAGCGGTTGCCAATCTGGATTGTCGTAGTGGTTCAGGCGACGGGTCATACCCATGAAGCCGAGGATGTAGAGTGGAACGAAGGCCAGGAAGAAGCCGATGATCCAGCAGTAAGCGGCGGCTTTACCCAGTTTTTCGTTCAGGGTGAAACCAAATGCTTTCGGGAACCAGTAGGCGAAGCCAGCCAGATAGCCGAACACCACACCACCGATGATCACGTTATGGAAGTGAGCAATCAGGAACAGACTGTTGTGCAGTACGAAGTCAGCACCCGGTACGGCCAGCAGAACACCAGTCATACCACCGATGGTGAATACAACGAGGAAGCCGATGGTCCAGACGATCGATGGGCTGAATACGATACGACCGCGATACATGGTGAACAGCCAGTTGAAAATCTTGAGACCGGTTGGAATCGAGATCACCATCGTGGCGATACCGAAGAACGCATTCACATTGCCGCCTGCACCCATGGTGAAGAAGTGGTGCAGCCAGACGACGAAGGACAGGATGGTAATAACGGCAGTCGCCCAGACCAGAGAGACATAACCGAACAGTTTTTTGTGCGAGTAAGCAGAAACCACTTCGGAAAAGATACCGAAGGCAGGCAGAACCAGAATATAAACTTCAGGATGACCCCAGACCCAGATCAGGTTGACATACATCATCTGGTTGCCACCAAAGTCATTGGTGAAGAAGTGCATGCCGAAGTAGCGGTCCAGTGTCAGGAGCGCGACAGTCACGGTCAGGACAGGGAAAGCTGCGATGATCAGGATGTTGGTACACAGGATCGACCAGATGAAAGCAGGCATCTTCATCAGGGTCATGCCGGGTGCACGCAGCTTCATGATGGTCACGAAGAAGTTAATACCGGTCAGCAATGTACCGATACCGGCAATCTGAATACTCCAGATCCAGTAGTCCACCCCGACGTCCGGGCTATAGCCGATTTCGGACAGTGGCGGGTAGGCCAGCCAGCCGGTACGTGCAAACTCACCCACGAACAGGGAAAGGTTGATCAGCACCACACCAACGGCAAACAGCCAGAAACTGACGGAGTTCAGAAATGGGAAAGCCACGTCACGTGCACCGATTTGCAATGGCACAACGATATTCATGAGGCCGACCATCAGAGGCATCGCCATGAACAGAATCATGATCACGCCGTGGGCACTGAAGATCTGGTCATAGTGGTGCGGAGGCAGAAAGCCTGGATGGTCACCGTGCGCCAGCATCAACTGGGTACGCATCATGATCGCGTCGGCAAAGCCGCGCAGCAGCATGACGATACCCAGCACCATGTACA
>JASLEL010000020.1 GCA_030151145.1 Aquirhabdus sp.
GATCATCCTCTCAAGCCGACAGGGCGCAAATGGGCGAACGCTGGTTGTGTGTATGGACCCAAGCGAGCAATCGCATGGCGTGTCTTGGATGCCCAATATTTCGGACTGGCCCAACGACGCAAGCGTGTGTTCGTTGTCGCATGTGCTATGGAGGGGTTTGATCCCAGCTCGGTACTTTTTGAGTTCGAAGGCGTGCGCAGGGATATTGCGCCGAGCCGCAGCGCGGGGCAAGAAATTGCCGGAACTATTGAGGCAAGCATTGGCCGCAGTCGCGGGGCTGGGCAAAGTCCAGGTGCATTAATTGCAGAGAATGAATACTTCAGAGAGGGTGGATTTGCAGATTTTGTGGCTACTGATACCGGCGGCACTTTAAAACGCCGTGGTGGGGTAGCTGAAGGTGGAAGTGAAACACTTATCGTTGTGGCATTAGATACTGAATGCGGATTCAGTAAGGCGACTATGCAAAGCGTCAACGCTGGTCATTTAATTCCATGTGCAGAACTGATTGCTTTTGATTCCAGACAGGATCCATGTAGTAATCCTCATGTTGTTGGGGCTTTGGGTGTCAGTTCGCCGCAAAGTGCTGCTGTTGCTCATGTTGAGGTCATGCCAACTCTACGCGCTGGAACCCCAAATGGTGGGGCGGGACATGGTGCGCGTAGTGGTGATTCAAAGGACGAATATATTGTTCCTAGCGTGATTTGCTATGACACAACCCACATCACCAGTCCTGACAATGGCGCAAATCCCACGCCTGATAGCCCATGTCATACGCTTTCAGCACAAGGCCATAAGCCGCTTTTGATTCAACGTCTCTATCGTTGGGTCGTGCGCCGTTTGATGCCTATCGAATGCGAGCGATTACAGGGATTCCCCGACGACTATACAGCCATCATCTATAACGGAAAGCCCGCTAAAGACGGTCCGCGCTATAAAGCATTGGGCAATTCCATGGCTGTGCCATGTATGCGTTGGATTGGTGAGCGGATTGAAGCTGCCTTGAATAATGTCATGCAGGAGGCCGCATGAGTAACCTCATCTCCAATCCATCAGCCACCGTTGCTAACAGTGCCACCGCTTTTAATTTCAGTGTGCATCTATCTGATCCTGTGAGAATAATGGGAGTGTATAGCCATGTTTAAATATTTTCACCACATCGGTGATTTTAATCAGGCCACAATCCATCTGACAAGGATTGAGCGCAGCATTTATCGCGACATGCTTGATCTTTACTACGAAACTGAACAACCGTTGATGTCCGATACAGCGAAACTTCAACGCCGTTTGCGTGCCGTTACAACGGAAGAGAAACAGGCAGTCATCGACGTTCTCAATGAATTTTTCGTTGAAACCGAAGCTGGATATTTTAACAAGCGTTGCAATGAGGAAATTGAGGCTTATCACGCTAACCAAGGCCAAAAATCCGAGGCTGGGAAGGCTAGTGCCGAGAAACGCAAGATTGCGAAATTGCAAAAACTTGCTGAATTGAACGGCTTTTCTACAGTAGATGAATACCTGTTGCACACCAAATCAACGGACGTTGAACGCTCGTTAAATTCCGTAGCAACGGAATGTGAACGGAATTGCAGCGAACAGGCTACGGAGATCAAACTAACCAATAACCGTAAACCAATAACCAATAACCAATATATATCTATCGATTCGCCTTCGGCTTGCGTTCCCGAGAAAACCCTGAATATCCCTTTCGAGGACTTCTGGGATGCTTACGGGAAAAAGATCAACCCTGAAAAATGCAAAGCCAAGTGGACCAAGCTCAAGGACGCTGAGCGCGAGTCGATCATGGAGCACCTCAAAGAATATATCCCTTCAACACCAGATAAAACATACAGAAAAAACCCGTTTACCTACCTGAATAACAAATCTTGGAACGACGAAGTGATCAAGCACGATGACTCACAACCTCGAGCATCCCCTGTAAAACCCCTAAACGACCACAGCCAGATCAGACAGAAACGCGCTGAGTATTACCGAAATCTTTCTCCATTCGCGGAGGGTACAGCATGAAATCCATTGGACAGGTTTTACAGACTGCACCTGTTGGCAACCCTGAAGTCGCCAAGGCTAAGAATCAGGTTTACGTTCACCTGCTGGCAAACCGTGATGCACCAAACTCATCACCCATGGATGCGGTTTTTGAGTCGCTTGATGTGATGTACCCACATCAATGGCGTGCAGCTTATCCGACGATGGCAGACCGCCAAATCTGGGCAACTGTATGGGCTGAGCGATTCGCAGATGAGATGCTTACCGCTGATCAGATCAAGCTTGCGCTGCGTCAGATCGACAAGGTAGCGACAAGGGGATTTATCCCGAGTCTTGCAGACTTTATCCGCGCAACCAAGCCCTTGCTGAACTACGAAGGCGCATACAACCTAGCATTGCGTCAGTGGATAGAGCGTTATACACCATCGGGGAAAGAGGAATGGTCAAATCCAAAACTGGCCCCGATTACTGATCGCATAATCTTCGCTGCAGTAAGTCTGATGCAGCCTGAAGTGGAGGCTGGAACACCTTACGCCAAGATCAAAAACCGTTGGAATGACCTGATCGATGAGCTGCTTGAAACGCCAGATCTGCCAGCAATTCCCCAGGCGCACCACAAGCGTATTACCAACCAGATTGAGCCAGCGAGCCGGGAATTTGCTTTGTCGAAAATATCTGAGCTTAAAAAACTCTTTGGCTCGGTCACTGACCCGAAGACAGACCGCAATGAAAAATACCAAGCAATGATGGATGAGATTCGGAACCGGCAACGCAATTTGCAATGGCCTGATCCTCATACTCAAGTCAACCTGATGGATCAGGCCAATATCAACAAGATCCCGACTGAGATCTGGTTCCGTGAATTTGAATCTCGCCATCTTGCGATAGACCGTACTAAGCCGTCTGCAGACATCCTTGAGCGAAGACTGCTTGATGAATACGACAAGCGCGTTGAAAAGGCCGTCAAGGAGTATGTGCCTATCTTAGAGAAGCGCCGGATATGGGGTGAAGCAAATCGGAAAAATAAAAAGCATCGTGCATTCTTGCTTGAGCGTTTCAAACATGCGCCTGAGCGATTTAAAAGGGCGCTGGAAGCAGGGCTAAAAGTACGGATGAAGGAGCAGCAAGCATGAACATTCTATTCCAGGGAACATTGCCATATCCCCCAAGCGTTAATCACTACTGGCATCACACGGGAGGCGGAAAGGATCACCGGGTATACATCGCAGCAAAGGGCAGGGCGTTCATTGAGCATGTGAAGCTGCTGGTTAGGGAAAAGAAAAGCACTAAACGCCTAGCAGGTGAGTTTGAACTGTGTGCTCCGACCAATCGGCAGATGGATCTTGATAACGCTCTCAAAGCGATTTTGGACTCTATGCAGAAGGCTGGTGTGTATCTCGATGATGGTCAGTTTGACCAGATTGCTATTCGTCGGGGCAGGATCGTTAAAGGCGGCTGTGTCAACGCGGTTATTTGGGAGATCGAAGAATGAAATACGCACTGCAATTCATCTTCATTTCCGGATTTTCAATCTGGTTCGGTTGGGTTATCGCAAGGACTGCTTTTCTGTTGAAGGACATTCACGAGGGGAGACATTGAAATGAGCGTAGATCTGAGCAAAGCGAAGAAGGGCGACACGGTGAAACTGCGTTGTGGTGCAACTGTAGTTCTTAAAGGAGTAAAACTTTTTGCGGGTTATTACATGGCTTGGTTGGGTAAACACGATAATTATCAGTTATTTATGGAAAATGGATCAATTGATATTTGTGGAGAAGATTACATAAGTCCTTTCGACATCATCGAGGTCATCCAATCATGAGCAACTTTGAATTGAGCTGCAAACAACTGGCCTTCCTCAATGTCTCTATTGGGTCGTCTGTAGGTCTGATCATAGCTTATGACCTTGCCCATGCTCAGGCTGTGCCGATCTTCGTAGATGTGCTCTTTTTCATGGTTCTAGGCGCTGCATTCGACAATGCACGCCAATTGTGGAGGGTGAAGGAGTGAGTACAGAAATCCCTAAATTTGAGTATCTCCGCAGCGAGAAGCACCTTAACGCTATCCGTAATCTCCGCTGCTGGCAGTGCGGGTCATATCCAGCACAAGCGGCACATAGCAACCAATCCAAGCATGGCAAGGGAAGAGGGATTAAGGCATCTGATGAGTTCACCATTCCGCTATGCCAGCGATGCCATGAGAGTTTTGACCAGACCAGGAACCGTCAATATGCGATCGAATGGTTTGATACGGCGCTGGTAGACGTAGTGACGAAGCTTAAGGCTGAGGGGCAGTTAATTCCACAGGCTGAGAGGTTGCTGAGGGAGAGAGGGGTGTTGGTATGACCACGTATTACTTGCACAACGACTTCTACCGTCAGAACGCCATCAATGCAGTGAAGCAGGCTCCGCAGGGCTTCATCGTGAAAGTAGACAAGGAGAAGCGCACAGACGCCCAGAATCGCAAGCTATGGGCTTGTCTGGGGGATATAGCCGAGCAAGTGTGCTGGCATGGGCGATGGCTCAATTCAGAGGACTGGAAGGCCATGCTAACTGCAGGGATGACCAGTGATGATCCGGTACCGGGAATAACTCAGGGAACGATGGTCTGTCTTGGCAAGTCCACAAGTCAGATGAACAAAGAAGTGTTCCGCGACTTGATCGAGTACATCCATATGTTCGGTGGTCAGCAAGGGGTGATCTGGTCCGAGAAATCAATCGACGTATTTGAAGAATATCTGATGAGCGTAGGAGGGTGAGATGAGCGTATTCGAGTGCATGAGCAAGCTTAACCCCAAGACCATGACCTTCCGACCGGGAACAGGGATTAAACCGGATATCGATTGGGAAGACGTATGTGGGGCAATCGCTCAATTAAGCCCATTAGGGCAGTCTTTGGCTTATTGCCTATACAATCCTCGTGCAGGCCGTGAAAAGCTCCAGATCGTGAGCCTGTGCGCGGCAATCGTTCGTCAGGATGTGGGTGAAGCAGGTAAGAAGTGCAAGAAGCAGGGATTGGATGCCCTTTGTCATGCCATAGCGTCCAGTGCGGTTTATCAGGTGCTATATCCTCAGGTGTGCAAGACTCGTAAAGAGAGGATGGCAGCTGGTGGGATCGTGATGGATGAGAGGTCATACTTCCGTCGATGGGAGCAATTTGAAGTCAGCCTTATTGATGAACTGAATCAAATCATTGCCGAAATGGAGTGGAAGTTTATCCAGTATTTGAATGACACAAAAAAGGCGTTGCTTGTCTATTGACCAAAAGTCACGTTTTATGGTATGTTTTTCCCATACTGGTCGTACTATTAGGTAATGCCAGAAAAGTATTTAAGAAAGCCCGAATCGTCATTGATCGGGCTTTTTTGTTGCCTGATATTTGGAGATTGTCGTGGATATTTATAAGTTCTGTGGTGAACTGAAAGACGGGAAATTGGACGAGCAGATTGCTGATCTTGAAGCGACTGCACAAGAGCAAATTGAATATACGCATCCTTTAAAACTGGCGACCGTGGCAGAACAGCATAAGCTCGGTAAGCACAACATGAGGGCAGCAGAAATTCTTAAGGAATTGAAAGCCCATATTTTGTCGCTTCACCCGGCTTAAATCTTATGGTGGGGAGACGGCATGTCACCCTGCCGCCCTATTTGACTGAACCAGATTATCTGGAGAGCATGGCAAAATGACGTGGTGGTCGGCCTGAAACGATCCTAACCAGATTGGCTCTATTGTGAGTACCGCAAACGCTCTTATATGGGCTACTTGCAATGCAAGATATAACTTGCCAGTCAAATTATATAGCCCCATCAGATCAACATCGTTGGGGTTTTTCTTTTTCGTTGCCTGCACCCCTGCAGCTTCCTCGCCCGGTCTCCAACCAACCGGGTCTTTTTAATTCTGGAGTACATCATGTCTTGGCTCGCATCATTTGAAACCTTCGTTGCTGATGTAGAGGCAGCATTTCCGCATGTCCTGACTGCCGCAAAGAGTGGTATTGCCTTCGTGAAGACTGTGGCGCCTATCGTTGCAGTAGTGGCCCCACAAACCGCTGCGGCTGTCACCACTGTGGAGACTGTGGCTAATGCGGCTGAGCCTGTACTGAGTGGGCTGACAGCTGAGCTGGGCTCGCAAGAAGACACAGCAAATCAATAAGAGGTGATCCATGACTTCCAATGCTGGGGGTAAAGTCGCCCCAGATTGGGAGCGCATAGAATCTGATTATCGTGCCGGTGTATTGTCGGTACGTGAAATCGCTGGGTCGAATGGAGTCTCACATACAGCGATCAACAAAAAGGCAAAAGACAAAGGATGGGTTCGCGACCTCTCTGTAAAGATACAGGCAAAGGCGGATTCTCTGGTTTCCAGCGCCGAGGTTTCCACGGAGGTTTCCACTGGAAACGCTGTTAATGAGCGGGTCATCATCGAATCGAATGCTCTGGCTATTGCCAATGTTCGGCTTGCTCACCGTGGTGATATTCGCAGGTTCCGCAATCTTGCAATCAAGCTTCTGGAAGAGCTTGAGAGCATGACGGAAGACAATACCTTGTTCACTGAGCTTGGCGAGATGTTGCGGCAAGAGAGTGACAGCGGCGTAGATCGATTAAATGACCTGTACAAGAAGGTAATCGACTTTCCAA
Source organism: Aquirhabdus sp. (assembly GCA_030151145.1). Taxonomy (GTDB): domain Bacteria; phylum Pseudomonadota; class Gammaproteobacteria; order Pseudomonadales; family Moraxellaceae; genus Aquirhabdus. Next base: position 6,639 of record JASLEL010000020.1, read on the forward strand.
GCCGCACATCTTCACTCAAGCTTTTGTCGGATACGCTTAAAACGCTCATTGGCTTAGAGCGTGAGGCATACGGCATCAATAAGGGCGTGACAGAAGAAAACAACACGCCTGCAGGGCTGGGGCACATGTATGGACGCTCCAACACTTAATCCGGTTCTCAAAGACTTCTGGCTCACTCCGGCACGCAATAAGGTGTTGTATGGTGGTCGGGCGTCCTCGAAGTCATGGGATGCTGCGGGGTTTGCGGTATATCTGGCAGACAATTACAAGTTGCGCATCCTATGCGGGCGCCAGTTCCAGAATAAGATCGAAGAGTCGGTTTATTCGCTGCTCAAGATTCAGATTGAGCGCTTTGGCCTGCAAGATAGATTTAGGATTATCGACAACAAGATCATCAACAAGTACACAGGGTCCGAATTTCTGTTCTACGGACTCTGGCGTCACATTGATGAGATCAAGTCGCTAGAAGGCATAGACATCTGTTGGCTCGAAGAAGCGCACAACATCACAGAGAGTCAGTGGGAAATTCTGGCCCCGACGATCCGCAAGGAACACTCTCAGTTCTGGATTGTCTTCAATCCGCGACTGGTGACAGATTTCGTCTATCGGCGCTTTGTACAGAACCCACCACCAGATACGGTGGTCCGCAAGATCAACTATCTGGAAAATCCATTCCTGTCCAGCACGATGTTGAAGGTGATCGAGGCGGCGAAAGAAGAAGATGAGGATGATTACAACCACATCTATCTCGGTGTACCGCGTGACGACGACGATGCCGCGATCATCAAACGGTCTTGGGTCATGGCAGCTGTGGATGCCCACAAGAAGCTTGGATTTGAGCCTGCCGGTGCGCGAAGGATCGGCTTTGATGTTGCAGACAGTGGCGAGGACAAATGCGCCAATATTGAAGCTTATGGCTCAGTGATTGTCTGGGCTGATGAATGGAAAGCGAAAGAGGACGAGCTTCTCAAGAGTTGCACCCGAACTTACAAGGCTGCAATCGAACGAAATGCCTCAATCATCTACGACTCTATCGGCGTAGGTGCTTCATCCGGTGCGAAGTTCAACGAGCTCAATACAGCACAGCGCACGCGCATACATCACGAGAAGTTCAATGCCGGTGCATCGGTATGGAGACCAGACTCGAAGTACGCGAACACACAGACCACGAACAAAGACATGTTCAGCAACATCAAAGCGCAGGCATGGTGGCTGCTGGCTGACCGGTTCAGGAACACATACAACGCCATCAAGCGCGGCGAGACGTTCAAGGTGGAAGAGATGGTCAGCATCGACAGCGACTGTCCTCACCTAGACAAACTGATTGATGAGCTTTGCACTCCGCTTCGTGACTACGACCTGAATGGTCGGGTAAAGGTGGAGAGCAAACGCGATCTAGCCAAGCGCGAGATTCCCTCGCCAAACCTTGCAGACGCCTGTGTGATGGCATTCACACCGACATTGCGCGGTCAATTACTAATTTCTGAAGACATTCTAGGACGCATATGACGATCTTCCACCAATTCCTGAACAGGCTGTTCGGGCTGGATAGTCATGTCCCGGACCAGCCAAAGAAGGCAGCACTGGTCATCAGTTTGCAGGCTGTGAATCGGATGGCGTCTACAGAGAGCGTATCGCGCTTCTATGTGCCAGATTTGCCCGATGGTGTCATTCCTGCAGGATTTGCCCAGACAACCGCAGGCATAGCACTGGACGCTGCGAATAGCCGCTGCAATGACTACGCGAAAGCTTACTACGGTGAGATGAACAGCTTCATCGGCTATGGCACGCTATCTGAGATGGCTACACGGTCTGAATACCGTTCTCCAACGACCACGCTTGCTACAGAGATGACCCGTAAGTGGATCAAACTCAAGACTAAGGGCGAAAGTGGCGAGAGCGACAAGATCTCTGCTATCGAAGATGCCATGGTCAAGCACAACATCCAAGGCATCTTCCGTAAGGCTGCTGAGCAGGATGGTTTCTTTGGCCGGGCGCAGATCTTCATTGACATCAAGGGGCAGGAGAACAAGCAAGACCTGCCGCTGCTGATTGCGCCTGAATCGATCCAAAAAGGCAGTCTCAAGGGATTTAAGAACATTGAGGCCATCTGGACATCGCCAGTCAACTACGAGTCTGTAGACCCGACTGATAAGTGGTTCTTCGTGCCGCGTTCGTGGTTTGTGATGGGCAAGCAAGTCCACAGTGACCGCCTGCTGACGATTATCTCGCATCCCTTGCCAGACATCCTGAAACCTGCCTTTAACTTCGGCGGAATCAGCATGACTCAGCTGCTCATGCCCTATGTCGAGCGCTGGTATCGGACAAGCAAGTCTATCAGTGATCTGCTTCACAGTTTTTCGATCAGTGGCGTCAAGACAAATATGGAGACTGTGCTGACTGGTGGCGCAATTGACAATCTCCTTCGAAGAGCAGAAATATTTAATGATGCCCGTGACAATCGTGGTCTGATGCTGCTGGATAAAGATACAGAAGAGTTCTTCCAGTTCAATACCCCTCTGTCTGGCCTCGACAAGCTCCAAGCGCAAGCACAGGAGCAGATGGCGGCACCATGCCACATCCCGCTAATCAAACTGCTTGGAATCACCCCATCCGGCCTGAATAGCTCATCCGATGAAGAGATTCGGGTGTTCTACGACTATGTGCATGCAATGCAGGAAGCATTGTTCACCGATCCTTTGGAAACGGTACTCAAAGTCATCCAATTGGACCTGTTTGGCGAGATCGACGAAGACATCACGTTTGAGTTTGAGCCGCTGTATGAGCTGGATGGCGAGGCACTGGCACGTGTTCGTAAGTCGGATGCTGATGCTGCTCAGGTACTGGTCAATGGTGGAATTATCTCGCCTCAGGAAGAGCGTAAGCGGCTGGCAAGTGATCCCAACTCGGGTTATCACGGGCTTGATGTGGATGATGTGCCTGAGCGCGATGATGACGAAGATCTGGGTCAAGATGGCTGGAATGAAGGCGATCATCCACGTGCCGAGAATGGACAGTTTGGAGAGGGCTCAGGAACTGGGCGCAAAGGAGGCCTTGGGAAAGGTTTTGCTCCGGTTCATCAAATGTCTGGCGAAGGATCAGGAGGCGCATCTAATCCGAAGTCATTCGAGCAATTCGCTGCGCACAATAAGCGTGAAGCTAAGTATGACTCGTCTGGAAAGCCGACTTTTGAGAATGGAACTGCATACCCTGCATCCAAAATCCAAGACTTCTTTGATGAGAAGGTGTCCTCAACCACACCGAAAGACGGTGCAAGCATGCCAAATGTCATGTTTCAAGCAGGACATATTGATGATGCGGACGCCAAACAATTGGAATCCGTTCTACCAGACTTTCATGACAATCTGCGAGATTTGAGAGTATCAGGACAATGCATAAAACACGTTTATGATGTCCGGCCCACAATTGCAAAAGAACTAATAGGCAAACTTTCGTCAGGTGATTTGAAGCCAACAGAGATTTTACCTAACCCTCAGCACAGTAATAGAGCATTACTTGTTTACGGTGATCTTCGTCCAAACAGCCCTAAATCAAAGGATGGAGTGATGGTGGTTGAGGTGTCTGCAAATGGAAAGGGAACCGATATGGTTTCCTTGATGACGGCAAAAGAAGATTACCTAAATAAGGCAAGAGCGCTCAAAAGCGGAGAATAGAAACCTCATCGGATAGGCGACAACTATCATCTCTATTTGCATGGAGGGTATCCAAGCTCACCCGGCAGCCTTTCCGGTGTTCGATGAGGTAACTTAATTATCGCCCAATTCTTAATCGAAGGCAACCCATGAAGATCATAGCCCCGGCATCAAAAATGGTCAGGCTCGCACCTGTTCATTCAAATATCGGGGTGGAGATGGAATATCAGCGCAAGTTGCAAAATCTTATTGATAAGATGAGTGATGAATACGAGGCTGAACTAACGGTGGCATGGAAAGAGCGACCGCCACTGACAACCTTGGCGCAAGATCGCAGTGTGCCGGATTTTTTGGGCTCGCTAATGTCGAAGCTCGGTGAGCGTTGGAAACGGCGCTTTGATCGGCTTGCACCTGAACTTGCAAAAGTGTTCGCAAAGGGCGCGACAAACCACACTGATCGAGCTTTTATGGCATCCCTGAGGGGTGCTGGCTTTGCTGTGCCTTTCAAGCCTACTAAAGCCAGCATGGAGGCATATGCAGCAACGCTGCATGAAAATGTCAGCCTGATTAAGTCGATCCCAGCGCAATATGCGCAGGAGATCCAGCAGGCAGTGTGGCAATCGGTGTCTGCGGGTCATGACCTGCATCACCTCACAGAGACGCTGAAATACCGCTATGGGGTAACTCATCGGCGCGCGGCATTCATCGCGACCGATCAGAACAACAAAGCCCGCGCTGTAATGCAGAAGGTCAGGTGTGAAGAGCTTGGACTGGAATACGGCGAATTAATGCATTCTGGGGGCGGCAAGCATCCACGCAAGTCGCATCTGGACAAAGACCGGACAATCTTCAAGATCAGTCAGGGGTTCTGGGATTATGCGGTAGGACGGTATGTGCAGCCGGGTGAGTTGCCAAATTGTCGTTGCACATTCCGTGTTGTCGTCAACGCTTTAGACCCGCGAATCTTGCAATTCAAGATGGCTGCATAGCCTGAGATTAACCTGACCGCCACTTAGGCGGTTTTTTTACGCCGAGAGAAACCAATGACAGATTTGATTGCACTCGATGACTCGATGCGTGCAAAGGACGCTGACGGCCATTTGCGGGTGGCGATGAGTCATATCTCAAAGGCCAAAGTCAACCCTTACTTGGGCAGTGAGATCCCAGGATGGGAAGATTTGGGCCTGCAGAAAGATCGTGTGTACCACCTGCTACGCGATCCAGAGGAACTGGCTAAATCGGCTCCTACCTTTGCAGGCAAGCCAATTCTGATCAAGCACAAGCCTACCAGCGCAGATGATCATCAAAAAGACCTGACAGTTGGCTCTATCGGCTCGGATGTGGTCTTTAACGCCCCTTACCTTGATGCAGATCTAACGATATGGGATGGAGAGGCCATTGCCTTGATTGAGAGCGGCAAGCAGGAACAACTCTCCTGCGGCTACCGATACCGCCCAGACATGACATCCGGTGAATACGAAGGTATCCACTATGACGGTGTGATGCGAGACATCCAAGGAAACCATTTAGCACTCGTCGAAGTTGGTCGGGCGGGTGCTGATGTAATTGTTCACGACCATGATCCATTCAAAGAGGAAACTCAGATGAAACCAAGTGAAAAGCGGCTTAGTGCTGCAAAGGCCAAGGCATGTGCAGACATCAAAGCTGTGCTTGGGCTGGATGGCAATAACCCAGAGCTGGACAAAATCCTGACCAAATTCGCACAGGACGCAAAAGCCTGTGACGAAGAAAAGGATGAAAAGAAAGCCGAGGATGATGATATGGACAATGACGATCAGGCTGAGGACGAAGACGACGAAAAGGACGAGAAAGACAAGCCTGCCGAAGATGAGGACGACGAGGCTGATGAAGCCGATAAGCCCGGCGGCAAGACTGCTATGGATCAATCAATCATCCGCAAGCAGGCCCGTAAGATCGCGCAGGACGAGGTCAACAAAGCTCTCGCCGCCAATGATGCCCTGCACGCCGCTCGTCGCGCTGTAGAGCCTGTGGTTGGTGTGGTCACTATGGACTCTGCCGAGGCTGTGTATCGCTTTGCTCTGGATCATCTGGATGTTGATCACAAGGGCCTTCCTGCCTCGGCCCTGCCTACTGTCTACGCACTCGCAACCAAATCCAATCAACCCATGGCAACAGATGAGGCAACGGTCAGCGCGACTACTGAGTTTGCCAAGTCTGTCCACCTCGATCGATTCAAATAAGGGGATAGATCATGACATTACAAACTCAAGTAGGGAATTATCAGTCGCCCGGCATTGAAGGTGATTTCGCATCTGCCAATCCGCACGCATCTGTAGTTGCATACGAAGGCACTTTCGTCGCAGGTAGTGGCGGCGTGACGATGGCGCGCTTTGCATGGGCAGACAGCAATGGTCTGGTGACCAATGCAGGTTCAGGCGCTCCAACCGGCTTCGTGCGCCGTGATGCATCGGCGGTGATCACTGCGTGGCTGGGTGAGTCGAGTGCGGTGATCCCTCAGGGCTATCCGGTGACGCTGATGTCGGCTGGTGACTTCTGGGTGCGCACCAGCACCAATGCCACTATCGGACAGAAAGTCTTTGCCTCGCTGACTACTGGCCAAGTTCAAACTGCCGCAGCTGGAGCCACAGTTTCTGGCTATATCGAAACCAACTTCGTCGTGGCGACTACCGCCAATGCTGGCGAACTCATCAAAATGACCAAGTGGAGCGCATAAGCTATGAGTGCTAAACATCAATTCGAGCTGATGAAGCAAAAAGCGGGTGTGCATTTCCCTGCTGGGTATCAGATGACCATGGACGCCCAACCTTCGTTGGTAACGACCATGAACGGCGGTATCCCTGCCTACATGACGCAGTATTTCGATCAAACCACGATTGAAGTGCTGTTCGCCCCGATGAAAGCGGCTGAGATTATCGGCACTGAGAAGAAGATGGGTGACTGGACGACCAAGTCACTGATGTTCCCATTCGTTGAACACGGTGGTCAGGTGTCGAGCTATGGCGACTACAACAACAATGGTTCGACTACTGCCAACGTCAATTTCCCGCAACGTCAAAGCTATCACTACCAGACCATTACCCAGTGGGGCGATCTGGAAGCAGATATCTATGGTGATGCGCGTCTGGCATGGACTTCGGAACTGAATCAGGCGTCGATTTTGACCCTGAATAAATTCCAGAACAAGTCGTACTTCTTCGGTATCGCCAACATTGAAAACTACGGCCTGCTGAACGATCCAAGCCTGTCGGCACCGATCACACCCGTTGCTCAATGGTCGCTGAATACTACTGACAGCATCAGTATCTACAATGACTTTCTGACACTGTTTGCCAAGCTGGTCGCCCAGTCTGATGGTCTGATTGAGATGACTGATGCACTGACATTGGCTGTTTCGCCGAAAACCATGGTCTCTCTCGGCAAGACCAACCAGTACAATGTCAAGGTGCGTGAGGTGCTGAAAGAGGAGTTCCCAAATCTGCGCATCATCTCCGCTCCTGAATACAGCACAACTGGTGGTGAACTGGTGCAGCTGATCTGTGACAAGCTCAACGGGCAGCCCACTGCAGTCTGTGCTTTCACTGAGAAAATGCGTGCACATCCGATCATCCGTGAGCTCTCCAGCTTCAAGCAGAAGAAGTCTCAGGGCACTTTCGGGACCATCATCTATCGTCCATTCGCAATCGTTCAAATGCTGGGAGTTTAAGACATGGCAACAGTAACAGTAGGCTGCAAACTACCGCATGGCCTCGTAGCACGTGTGGATGAGAAGACAGTGGTATTTAACGGTCTGAACTCATCCAGTGTCATCGGCGGTCATGGTCTTACCCCGGATGTTGATCAGTCCTTTTGGATTGAGTGGCTCAAACGTAATGCAGGTGCTGCTTTTGTGAAAAATGGTTTTGTGTTCGCACAGGCCAAACCAGCAGATGCAATAGCACAAGCGAAAGACAATCAATCGCCTGCAACCGGTCTGGAACCGCTTAAACCAGAAGGTGACCCACGCTTAGGTATGGACGCACCTAAACCAGCCGACCAGCAAGGCACTCAAACCATTCAAGCCGAAGCCTAAGGTGAACCCATGGGTACTGTCGTATTTGACCCTACAGCATTCTTGACTCGTTTTCCTGAGTTCTCGTCGGTCAATGCGGCATTACTTGGGGAGTATTTCACCGAGGCTACCCTGACTGTTGACCCTACCGATGCATCATTGGTGCGAGACCAGAATCAACGGTCTGTCCTGCTCAACCTGCTCACAGCCCACATTGCTGCACTGGAGCAGGGTACGGGTGAGGGGCCATCTGGTCTGGTAGGTCGGGTTTCGTCTGCGACACAGGGTAGTGTTTCTGTCTCTGCAGATTATGGCGCTGTCAGCCAGTCGCAGGCTTGGTATGTTCAGACCCCTTACGGTGCAAAGTATTGGGCCTTGACGGCTCAGTACCGCACGATGCATTACATCCCCGGAGCATGCTATGGCAGTACGCGGCGGGGATAAATTCAGGGCGCATCTGGAAAGGATCAGATCGCAGCTTGCACAAGCTCAAAAGCTCAAGGTTGGCTATTTGGATACGGCAAAGTATCCAGATGGCACGTATGTCGCTCAGGTGGCTTACTGGATGGAATACGGTGCAAAGATCGACGTAGCTGAGCATACCCAGACAATCTACCGATCCATCCGCAAGGACGGGTCATTCAACAAACAAGGCCGGTTTGTCAAAGGCAAGTACTCGAACTTCGCCAGTGATCACATCGTCCCAGCTCATACGATTGTAATACCCCCAAGACCATCGTTCCGCAAGATGATCGATGCAAACAAGAGCGATTGGGGCAAAGTTCTGGCTGAACAGCTAAAGATAACCAATTTCGACGTAAATAAGTCACTGAAGGTGCTTGGCATCGAAATCGAGGGTCAGCTTAAGTCCTCGGTCAAAGACTTCACTGACCCGCCCAATGCGAAATCAACAATCCGAAAGAAAGGATTCGACAAGCCACTTGTTGATACGGGAACAATGTGGCGCTCTGTGTCTAGTGTGGTCGAGGATTAAAAAATGAATCTGCACGGTATCGTACGTAGCGCAATCCGCACAGTCACGCCTGATATCTGTGCCCAGCTCTATCCTTATGAGGGGGCGTCACAGGGCACTGACGGGAAGCGGCATGCGGTTTACTCGGGGCCACTTGATGTGTTCGTGCAGGTCCAGCCATTGAGCAGTCAAATCCAAAAGGATCTGGGCCTGAACATGCAGCAGGTAACCCGTACTGTGTACCTAAAGGGTAACTGGCAAGGCATCATTCGTGGCGATCAGAAGGGTGGCGACAAGATGGTATTCAGTCAGCCTGGCATCAGCGGCAATACATGGCAAATCGTCGGCGTCCTTGAGACATGGCCGGACTGGACAAAGGTAGCAGTATGTCTACAACTCTCGTAAACACCCAGTCTGATGTCTTTACGGCGTTGTTTGCATACCTACAGGGCTTGTTCCCCGGTGTCCCGATCATTCGCGGTCTGGACAACAATGTTCCGATGCCAAACACCGATTCAATTGAGTTGACGCCACTTTACGAGAAGCGCCTATCTACAAACGTCCGAAGCTATGACCCAGACAATGGCATTGTCACGCTCAGGATGGGCACAGAATACACGATACAGGTGGACTGCTTCGGCAGCACCGCCAACTACAGAGCCACGGTTATAGCGTTGCTGTGGCGCGATGATGCGGCTGTTAGCCAGTTCCCTGACGGGATCACGCCGCTGTATGCCGATGATCCACGGCAGATCCAGTTTCAGAACGACCAGAATCAATACGAAGAGCGATGGATGGTTGAGATCAAGTTGCAATACAACGCGCTGGTGAGTATGCCTTATGAGTCTGCTCAGGCGCTCAATCTTGCAATAAACAGGCTCGATATGCCCGAAGGTGAGGCAGAGTTGGGGCTGACTGGAGTCACCGGGGATTGCTTGCCTGCACTCAAGCGGGTTCTTCCGGTGTTTGCCCCAGCGATCCCAACGCCCACATGGTCATTGATCGACGTAATGATCAACGTTTCTCCTGCACCTGGAGACCCACCGGTAGAACAGCCTGCAAAAGCCCCGCGCTTAAATATTCCAGCAGGTGTTTTGTCTACGGACACTATTTTTATCGATTCAGAAGGGGTGCAGGGCGGAAGCCCAGTCAGCGAGTCAGGAACGATCCCGGCATATCAGAGTTTAATCGATCAGGGATATTTGCAGTTTGGGGGTATCTCAACGCTCATTCCGAATACTGATCTGGTTTATACCGCTTACTTCATCCGGAATGAGGTAAATGGCCCTTCTGCATCTGTTTCGATTGTTGTGCCTTAAGGGTTTATTCATGAACACGATAAGCGGATCTCAGCTGGTTGAGATCGATCCAGACTGCATACCGGTGTTAAACCGGACTTTCCCGACGATAGGCCCTGCAGCATGTGTGCCTGATGCATGGACTTGGATGACTGGTCAACCATTTGATTATCACCATGTATTTTCATTTAAATTTAGCTTGAATGGCACTGTGTGTATTGCGACATATGATGGAACATCTGACTTCTCTCTTCCATATTTCTCTGTAAATCTATTTGGCAGCATTGGAAGTTCGGACGATGTTAATGCATGGATGAGAGATAATGGTGTTTCTGCAGGATCTTTGTTTGGGTCAAGCAGTTTATTCCCTGTGGATGATCAAACTGCAAGCGCTGAGACATATATAAAGTGGAATGTCACCGGAAGCCAGCAATCAGATTATCCTTCGGGCTTCATTCCATATGCAGTGACAATGACAGTTATGCCTCAAACAGGAGATTTGGGGGGCGCAATTGATCTAGCCACAGCATTTGGCATTACGGAGCCCACGTCATATCACTCATGTGGCTACTTTTTATTAGGATGATCAACATTCATTAAACGACCACCTTCGGGTGGTTTTTTCATGCCCGCTCGGGCGCAACTCAAGAAGGTAATTTATGAACACAATCCCAGCCAACCAGCTTGTGAGTGTGCAGCCCGGAGTAGTGGGAACCGGTGGCGCGCCATTGGCCCTGAATGCAGTATTTCTAACCCAGAATACGACTGTTCCAGTGGGCAAATTGCTCGCCCTTGGCACTCTGGCTGCTGTAAAAGCATACTTCGGCGAGACATCGACCGAGGCGACCACTGCCGCTGTTTACTTCTCTGGCTTCGACAACAGCAACATCAAGCCGACCAATCTTTATTTCTATCAGTATGTGACATCGCCTGTCAGTGCTTATCTGCTGGGCGCCAGTTCGAAAAGCGTGACTTTGGCCCAGATTCAGGCCGTCACTGCTGGATCGCTGTCGGTTACGATTGACGGCACGGTCAAGTCATCGACTTCCATCAACCTTTCGACAGCTACCAGCTACAGTCAGGCCGCGACAATCATCGGCACCGCGATCTCAGCAGCGGTGAGCTACAACAGCCAACTGAATGCCTTCCAGATCACCTCGGGCACGACCGGCACGAGCTCAACCATCACGGATGCCACTGGCAATGTCTCAGACCTGCTGATGCTGAATGTCGCGCATGGTGCATCTCTGTCTCAAGGTGCCAATGCCACCGATCCGGCTACGGCCATGGATACGGTCAACGGCATTACCCAGAACTGGGCGACCTTCATGACACTGTGGGAGCCGGACCTCGATACCAAGCTGGCCTTTGCCCAATGGACCAATAGTCAGAGCGAGCGCTTTGTTTATGTGGCCTGGGATAGTGATGCCAATGCGGCTGTGTATGCACCTGAGCAGGCACCGTTTGCGGTGGTGTGTAACCAGAATGAGT
>JASLEL010000156.1 GCA_030151145.1 Aquirhabdus sp.
GCCAATCATCTGGTACAGCAGGATGAGCGACGCTGGGCACTCGAATTCCCCTATGCCAACGAAAACTGCCTGAAAGCCAGCGGCAACTGTAAATGCGCCCGCGCCGCCAGCGTACAGATCACCCCACAGCTCACCTCACAGCGTGTGCTGTATATCGGTGACGGCAGCTCTGATTTCTGTGTATCAAACCGCGTCGATGTCGTGCTGGCGAAAGACAAACTCATCGACTACTGTCGCGATCATCAGATCAACCATTATCCGATCCAGAATTTCAACGATGCACTCGCCATCCTGCCTGAAATCCTCATGCTGCCAGCACCCGACCATGCCGCAGCAATGGCTGAGCCTGTGATCTATAATCCCACCGTATCCAAATAATCCATTCACCCACAGGCGGCGGACACCCAGTATCCGCCGCTGATGTTACAGGCTGTGCTTATGATTCAACAAAACGACTATTGGTTAGACGGGACGCCCCATGAACAGTATGGTCGCGTCGGCGTCCTCCTGATCCATGGTCTGACCGGCACGCCTAACGAGATGAAAATGGTGGGCAAGGGACTGAATCGCGCCGGCTTCACCGTTTATGGTATGCAGCTCGCTGGTCACTGCGGTGACGTCGCTGACCTCAACCAGACCACTTGGCAGGACTGGTATGCCAGCGTCGAGCAGGCTCTTGCCCGTCTGTCGGCCAGTGTCGATCATGTCTTTACCGCAGGTCTCTCCATGGGTGCGCTGCTGGCGCTCAAAGCCGCCGCCGATCATCCCGATCAGGTACAGGGTGTCGGCGTCTATGGTCCGACTTTCCGCTATGACGGCTGGAGTATCCCGCTGTATGCCCGCTATCTGAACTGGCTCCTGATCTGGGTCAAGCGCCTCGGCCTGTTTCAAAAAGGCATCTTCATTGAGCAGCCCCCCTACGGCTTAAAAGACGAACGTCTGCGCGCACGTGTGGTCGCGAGTATGTTTAGCGGTGACAGCAGTGCGGCGGGGCTTGCGGGCAATCCCTACCCGGCACTTGCGGAAATGCTCTTGCTCTCTCGCAAGGTAAAAAAACAATTGCCCGAGGTCAAAGTCCCCTGCCTGCTCATGCATGCATCGGAAGACGATGTGGCCGATGTCAAAAATATCCTGCTCGTCCGTGATCGCATCAGCGCACCGAGCCGACTGGTGCTGCTCGACGACAGCTATCACCTGATCACCATCGACCGTGAATACAAGAAAGTCATCGACGAAAGCGTGGCCTACTTCAGCGCCATCGCGACCGAACGCACCGCCAAAGCCAGCACCGCCGCATGAACACACTGGCCTGGACCCTGTGGCTCCTGAACATCACACTGGACACCACGGGTCAACTGGCCTTCAAACAGGCGGCACGCCAGCCTGAAGTCAGCGGCAGCTACTGGGCCAGCCTGATCCAACAGCGCTGGCTGTGGCTCGGCATCGGCTGCTATGCCTTTGAAATCGTGCTGTGGCTGGCGTTCTTATCCTTGGTCCCACTCTCGACCGGCGTGCTCTTGCGTTCACTCAACATCATTCTCATCATGCTGGCTGGACGACTGTGGTTTAAGGAAGCGTTAAACCCCATGCGCGTCACCGGCATCCTCCTCATCTCGGTCGGCGTGGCCCTCGTCGGTGCAGGAGCCGGATCATGACTACGATGCATCCACCACGCTCATGGCGCTACTATCTGACCGGATTTCTGCTGCTGATCGTCTTCGATACGCTGGCACAGATGTGTTTTAAATATACTGCGCTTGCCGCGCTGCCCATGCAGATGAATGCCGACTGGCTACTGCGCATCTTGAGCCACGGCTGGATTTATGGTGCTGTGACAGGCTATATCGGTGCTTTCCTGACGTGGATGTCACTCTTGAAGACGGCACCCATTGGCCCAGCCTTTGCGGCCTCCCATCTCGACGTGGTCAGCGTCATGCTCTGCTCACATTTGCTGCTGAATGAAAACCTCACCGGACTGCAATGGCTCGGTGCCGGTATTATCGTCGTCGGGATCGGCTGTCTGGCCGTAGGCGAAAGCGCATAAAACGACAAGAATTCTCCCGATTCGCCCACAACCCTGCTATAATTCTCCACTCTTTATACACAATACCACCTTAGACCATGACCGAACTGGATCATCCGCTTGCCCAGCGCATGCTCAAACTCCTCGGTACACTGGAGTTACTTGCCGGATTCTGGCTTCTGTATATAACCACAGAGGCTGCGGCATCATGGCTGCCCAGCGGACCGGAAGATGATCCAAGGTCATGGCCACCGATTGCCATCCTGCTCCTGATCCCCATCACGGGCCTTGCGCTCACTTCGGCCATCGCGGCTTTCCAGCGCTGGAGCAATGCCTGGTTCTGGCAGGTGTTCGGCATTACCAGTCTGGTGATTACGCTCTATCTGGCAGCAGCGACATTTATCATGGCTGCCTGAGTTTTTTGCTGTTTTCTTTGATATTCTGGGTGGAATGGTCGTTCTGAGGCTCGATATCCATGATCAATCTTTCAGCCATACCTGCTCTGCGCACGCTCAAAATCCTCGGTATTCTGGAGCTGCTATTTGGTCTCTGGATGTTGGCAGGATTGATCTCAGCGATAAAGGATATCTGGATTAGAACTGATGACTTCACTCAGCAGGAATGGACGCCGGTATTTATTTTGATTGCAACACCACTGGTCGTCATGCTGTTCATTCCAGCCATTGCCGCGCTAAGACGCTGGCGTCATGCATGGTTCTGGCAGATTTTTGGCGTAAGCGGTCTGTTGGTGTTAATCAGTTTGATCATTTTTGAACTGACGGCGGCGTGATTTAGAGTCTAGTGTCATCGCAGCTAAGCCATTAAACATAAAAAAACACGACCATAAGGCCGTGTTTTTTCGTGCGCATTGCGCGTCTTACATCTCTTTCTTGGCACGCGTCAGCAGTTGATCCAAGAGGTACAGCGCCTGATCGATCTCGGCACGGCTGATATACAGATTTGGCGCGAAGGTGATGACGTTCTTGTAGTAACCACCGACATCCAGCACCAGACCCATCTTCTGACCCTGCCAGTCCAGATCACCCGACAGACCGATGTGGACCATCTTATCCAGCAGTTCGCGGTTTGGCGTAAAGCCGTCAGTGGTACAGATCTCGGCACGCAAGGCCAGACCCAGACCATCGACATCGCCGATTTCGACGTGACGCTTCTGCAGGTCTTTCAGACCTTCGAGGAAGTAAGCACCGCTCTCAAGCACCATGGTCTCAAAGTCGGCTTCTTGAGTCATCTTCATGACTTCAAGCCCCAGCGCCGTACCCAGCGGGTTGGACGCGAAGGTCGAGTGAGTAGAGCCTGGTGGGAAAATCGTTGGGTTGATCAGCTCTTCACGCGCCCACAGGCCGCCCAGCGGGTTCATGCCGTTGGTCAGCGCTTTGGCGAAGACCAGCACGTCCGGCTGCACGCCGAAATGCTCAATCGACCACAGCTTGCCGGTGCGGTAGAAGCCCATCTGGATTTCATCGACCACCAGCAGGATGCCGTGATCGTCCAGTACTTTCTTCAGACCTTTAAAGAAGTTACGCGGTGGCACCACATAGCCGCCCGTACCCTGAATCGGCTCAACGTAGAACGCGGCGTATTCGGCCTGACCCACTTTCGGGTCCCACACGCCGTTGTATTCGGTTTCGAACAGACGGGCAAAGTCACGTACGCAGTAGTCGCCGTATTCTTCAGCGGTCATGCCTTTCGGGCGACGAAACGGATAAGGGAACGGTACGAAGTGCGCACGATCACCGAAATGACCATAACGACGACGATAGCGATAGCTGGAAGTAATCGCCGAAGCACCCAGCGTACGACCATGATAGCCGCCTTCGAAGGCGAACATCAGGCTCTTGCCGTTCGTGGCGTTACGCACGATCTTGAGCGAGTCTTCGATCGACTGCGAACCGCCGACGTTAAAATGCACACGACCGTCACGGCCGAATTTCTGCTTCATGTCTTCAGCGATGACCTTGGCCAGCTCGATCTTGGTCGGATGCAGGTATTGGCTTGCCACTTGTGGCAAGAGATCGATCTGACGCTTCAGCACATTGTTCAGACGTTCATTCTTATAGCCAAAATTGACCGCGGAATACCACATCTGCAGATCCAAGTAAGCAATCCCTTTTTCATCATAGAGATAGCTTCCTTCGCATCCCTCAAAGATCTTGGGGGGATTCACATAGTGCACGGTATCGCCAAAGGAGCAATACTTGGCTTCATCCGCCAGCAGCTGGTCAATATTCGACATACAATCCTCATTAAAACAGTAAAAACAGATGCGTTACGGCGTGTCCTGATCAGCCTGTCATCGTCCCTGGATTTTGGGACGGGAGTGTTGATCAAAGACCTATCCAAATCGTGTAGATTTCATGCATATTACATGAACCCACACCAAAAAAGAGGCATGCTTCCCACGCAAACCCGCGTGCAATCAAATTGCACAGCCCTCAGGTGGTGCGGAGATAGCTACCCAGAAACTGCGCAATCCGGCTTTCATAGGATTTGGGTGCATAGTCATACAAATCCTGATGGGTCGCCCCGTCGACTACCCACAATTGCTTCGGTGCATTCGCCGCCTGATACAATCGTAAGGTCTCGTTGATGCGGGTCAAGGGATCGATGGACCCGGCCGCAATCAATATCGGCATATGCAGCGCAGGCAGCACCACCTCCGGTCGCAGCTGCTCAGGCTCAATGCCTAAACGTAGCGGCAGCTGTGCCAGCAGGAGCGGTGCGAGCACATGCCCGTCAGACCCCAGATGCTGATCCAGACGATCTTGTACGGCGTCACGAATGGTCGGAAACATCGACTCCAGCACGACAGCGCTCACCCTCGGATCATGCGCATAGGCTTCGGACAGGACAAAGGACGCAGCTCCGAGCGACACGCCGATCACGCCAATCCGCTCAGAAGGATAGGCCTTGGCCAGATACATCAGCGCCGCATGGACACCCATGCCCTCATGCATACCAAAACTGATACGACTCCCCTGACTCTCACCATGCGCAGGCAAATCGATCAAGAGCACAGTATACCCTAATTGCTTGAGGAACCGCGCACGCCTGAGCATGTCGGTGCGATCGCCATCAATACCATGCAGCAGCAGCACAGCACCCATATGCGGCTGTCCTCGGATCAGCCAGCCCTGAATATCCGCCGCTGCCTTGGTATCCTGATCGACAATATGAACGGTCTCGGCCGCAAGGTCCGCCGGAGCAGGCCCGATCGGATGCATGCACGGCTCACTCAGCCACTCACCGGCACCCCATACGGCGGCGACAAAGAGTATGACCAACACCGCGATCACGCGTAACCCATATCGCCGCAACTTGCGACCCATGTTCATCTCCTGACCAGACCACCAACGCGTACGTGGCCTCTTGCGCAGGAGACTGTACTACAGACCGGATGACAAAAACAGTAACCATCCATCGATCAGCCGCTAGACACCAAAGGAAATCCTAAAGCACGCGCCCTGATCCTGCGGAATACTCCACAGCGACGCGCCATTGGCCTCGCAGAAGGCCCGCGACAGATACAGCCCAAGGCCGGTCCCACCCGCCTCGGTGGTATAAAACGGCTCAAACAGCGACGGCAGTACTTTATTCGGGATACCCAGACCCTCATCGATCACATCCAGCATCACCAGCCCCGACTCAAGCCGGCGCAAATGAAAACTCACATGCGGCTTGGCGTGCAGTTTACTGCCATGGTGCAGGCCATTATTGACCAGATTGATCAGGACCTGCTCCAGTTGAAACGGATCAAACTCGACGTGATAGTCGGCATCCACCGAGAGCTTCACCAGACTGAGCTGATCGCGGCTGTAGGTTTGGCTGTTGATACGCTCGGTGACATTGGGCACGAAGTGATCCTGAAAACTGGTCAGCCATTCGATCAGATCGAGATGCTCAGGCTTTGAGGTATTGCGCCTAGACAGTTGCAGGATATCCTCCACCATCTGATTCAGCCGCACACTCTGCTTCTGGATCATCTTGATCAGGGTCAACTCATCGGGCTGTTTGTTCATCTCACCCAAGAGTTCACCCGCCTGACTGATGGCGGCCAAAGGGTTGCGGATCTCATGCGCGATGCTGGCGGTCAGTCGCCCCAGCGAAGCCAGCTTCATCTGCTGCGCCTGCTGATTGACCCGGCTTAAGCTCTCCAGCAGGACCACCGTCGCCCCGATCGGCGAGGCTCCATCAGACAGCCGTCGGGCATCCAGCGCCAAAAGCTGCACACTCAAGGCCATCTGCGACTCGTGAGTGGTAAAGCTGATCGGCTGCGCAGGCGGCCGATGCTCAAGCAACTGGGCATCGTCGATCGCTGTTGCCGAGACGCCCTGACGACGCTCATCCTGCTGGATCGCCAGCATGATCTGGACCGCCAGAGACGGTGACAGCTGCATCAGAGGCCAGCCATAGCTCGCCTCGGGCTGGTGCAGCCATTGTCGGGCCGCCTCATTGATCATCAGCAGGCGCTGCTCACGGTCAAAGGCCAGCACTCCCATCGGCATCTGCTCGATGATCAATTGATTGATCGCCTCAGCCTGTCTTGCCTGACTGGTGCGTAGCGCGGCTTCCTCCTCAACGAGCTTCAGTCGCCGAGTGATCACCTGCCCCAGAAAGGACACGGCCACAAAGCTCACGGCCAGCAACCCCACCGAACCGACCGCTCGCATCTGACTATCGTGCACGATCGAGAAATAGACCTGCTGATACACCACCGCCAAGACCGCCAACAGCGCGATCACCAAGGCTCGGCCCTGCGGCAAGAGAATGCTGCCAACCATCACTGACACGATATACAGCATCGACAATTGCAGGCTGACACCACCATTGGCATAGACCATCAGGGTGAGAGCCACCACATCGATGACCAGCATGACAAAGACTTGCAACTCAGGATAATGAAACCAGTAGCGCAGCAGCAGATAGCCTGCCAATGTCAGCACGCTATAGATGGTGACGGTTTCTAAGTAAAGCGAGGGGACGGAGCCACCCACCAGCGGATTGCTGATGGTCAGCAAAAACAGGGCGACGAGAAAAAAAGACAGCGCAATACGATACAGGGCATAAATCAAATTGACCCGGTGTAATGCACTTCCTGTCTGGATACGCTTCATGATCACTTTGTTCATCCCATGATCAAAGACGGGCTGATCGCAGCCCATGTGCCAGACCATCCGCATTCGTGGTGAATGCAGATCGTCTTCACCGTTTCAATTAGGGAGTAATCAGCTTGTAGCGCATGGCCAGATGCGTCAGCTTGACATCGCTGTCGATCTGTAGCTTTTCAAAGATGCGATAACGATAGGTGTTCACCGTCTTGACACTGACGAACAGACGATCGGCGATCTCCTGCGCGCTGACGCAATTAACCACCATCATCGCCACCTGCATTTCGCGTTCGGACAAGAGATCGAACGGGGAGTTCTGCTGATCGGAGAGATAGCTCGACGCCAACTGCTCCGCGATATCCGCACTGAAATATTTACCGCCCTGAATCACCTTGCGGATGGCACGCACCATCTCATCCAGCGGCGCGCCTTTGGTGATATAACCACTGGCACCGGCTTTGAGCAGAAGAGAAGGATAGGGTTCGGCACTTAAGCCACTGACGGCCAGCACCTTGACGTGCGGCACCGACTGCAAGAGACGCCGTGTGGTTTCGACACCACCAATTCCGGGCATACTCACATCCAGAAGCACCACTTCGGGCTGCTTCTGTCGGGCCAGCTCAATGGCCTGCTCGCCAGATTCGGCCTCTGCTACCACATCGATTTCGGGCGTATCTGCCAACATACGGCAAATCCCTGCCCTTACCAACTCATGATCATCCACGACGAGCACTTTTATCACTGACGCATCTCCATTTGCATGGTTCGTTAAAGCACACGATACCCATGGCATTGTCTTCATAATTGTTAAGAATTGCAATTCCTATGCACTGACGCCCTGTCCTGCAGTTGCCTTCCATACCATTGTATGTTATTTAAGCAGCATAAACACACTTTGTTTCATGAAACATCATTTATTAGTGATTTTGAATGGTAGTTATCATGTAACATCGCGATGTCGGTGTTTCGCCGTCATTCTAACCTGAATTGGGCCCTTGTACGCATTCAATTTTGTTGCGGAGCAGGCTGTTTTTTCGCGTTTGACAGGCTTTCTGATTGTCAGAATCCACAGACCGTGATCCTTCAGGTTGATCCAGCCCGCTCGCATTGCAGGCTGTGGCGAAATCATCACCGGGCAGTTCAGGATTTGTAGCGTGCAGC
>JASLEL010000185.1 GCA_030151145.1 Aquirhabdus sp.
CCTTTATCGGGATCATTGAAGGCGGCAAGGCCACGCGCTTCGGCGGGCGTGAGTTTGACTTCGTGGCGCAGATAAGCATCGTATTTGCTGTTATAGGGGTAAAACTGCTGCGGGTCCTGCTGGAACATTTCCAGCGCCAGCGTCGCCCATTTGAATGCCTTGACGTCATTATCCAGTGCGTCTGCACCGAAGGTGTCGCGGAAGTCGGCCGTATAGGCGGACGCCCGCAGTTTTTTGGCGACATTCTCGGGGGTCAGATTGGCCATTTCGCTCGGTGCCAGCAAAGGCTGAGCCGATTGCGCATGCGTGCTGGCGGCACGGCCATCCCAGTCATGTCCGCCGACCGCGCCTTGGTCGATGCTGTCGTTGATGTCTTCGTCGAAGTGATGCTCGGTAAAGGACGGCACATTCTGCTGATAACGCAGCGATGGCACGGCACGCATGCCCATCTGTTTCATATCCGGCCCGCCGAGCTGGGCGGAGAGGCTGTTGGGTGGGCCATAGGCTGACTTGGGATCGTGACAACTGGCACAGGACATCTGACCTGAGGCAGAGAGGCTTGGGTCATAGAATATTTTTTTACCGAGGCTCTGCATTTTTTTGAAATTGGGCTGAACCTTGGCCTGCATCTGATAGACATCGTCGCTGTCGGTAGGTGAAGGCGTCGATGCTGAAACTGTGGACGCTGCGGATTGGGTCGTCGTGGCTGGCGGGGCTGAGTTGCCGCATGCGGTCAGCAGCATGCCGAACATGGTGCAGATGCCCATATGACCCACGGATCGGGCGTAGAACCGCGGAAGGCGAGAGGCTGGTTGATCAGACATGATGTGGACAGTGATGATAAGAATGAGAGTGGAATCACGTCAGACGGACAGCGATGCGATTCAGGCGTGTTTTATAAGCATACGGGATTGGATATGTCATTTTTATGACAGCTCAAGTGGCCGTGATAGGGACTCTGATACCTATCCCGACAGTGTGGCGCACGTATGCTTTATACCGCAAAGCCTAATTTATTTTTTAACAATTGGTATTTGTTTTCATTAAATAGACACAATTTTCATAAAAACTCTACATGTTGACGTGTTCTGTAGACGCTTTGCGTAGTTTATTAAGAAGCGTATTCATATTTTTCTAATTTAATCATGACTGGATGACAATGATGAAATCTTTGCGTGTGTTGCCTCTGGTGGCAATGCTTTCTCTGCTGATGACAGCGTGTGGTAGCGACGGTTCAACGGGTGCTCAGGGGGCTACGGGTGCGCCGGGCGCGGCTGCCTCGACTGATACTCAGCTGTTGCAGAATGACATCAAGACGGTGGTGGTCATTTATGCTGAAAACCGTGGATTCGATAATATCTATGGTCTGTTCCCGGGTGCTGACGGTATTCCGGGTGTGAACCCGACCTCATTGTCCGGTTATTTTCCGCAGACGGACCGTGACAGCAACAGCACGGTGCTGGCGACCCTGCCACAGGTATGGGGCGGTGTGACTGTTTCTGGTCAGACGGTGCAGGTCCCTGCGGGTCAGACTGCCACGCAAAAGAATGCACCATTCCTGATCGACGCGGCAGCTTCGGCTGGCGGTTTTCAGAATACCGGTACCGTGGTCGATCAGACTGTGATCACACGTGACCTGTATCATCGCTTCTTCAACAACCAGATGCAGATCAATGGCGGCAAGAACGACAAGTTTGCAGCCTATGCCGATTCGGGTGGTCTGGTCATGGGCTACTATGACGGCAGCAAGATGGCGCTGTGGAATCTGGCCAAGCAATATACGCTGGCAGATAATTTCTTCATGGGTGCTTTCGGTGGCTCGTTCCTGAACCATCAATACCTGATCTGTGCCTGCGCGCCGGCCTATCCTGCGACAGGTGCTGCGGTTCCTTCGTCGGTATCGCAGATCACGACTGATGCAAATGGCAATCCTTCGCTGGTCCAGTCTGCCACATCGCCTGCGTCTGCTTTGAATGGTGTGCCGCAGTTTGTGAATGACAGCACACTGACCCCGCTCAACTATGCCGGTGACAACCTGTACCATGGCGTCAACACCATGCAGCCACCGTATCAGCCGAGTGGTAACCTGCCAGCCAGTGGCGGCAATGCACAGACGGCTGATCTGGGCACCAAGAGCACCTCGTATCCGCAGACCGCGACCACCATTGGTGACTTGCTGGACAAGAAGGGTGTCAGTTGGGCATGGTATGCGGGCAGCTGGAATGCAGCAATAGCGGATGCGGCAAATACCTCTGCTAACCGTTCGGTGATCTATGCCGGTAAGGTGCAGTTCCAGCCGCACCACCAGCCGTTTAACTACTATAGCGAGTTCGATCCGACCAACCCGGCTACGCTTGCGTATCGCAACCAGCATCTGAAAGACTTTGATGCCAGCTTCCTGCAGGATGCTGCAGCCGGCAATCTGCCTGCTGTCGCCTTCTACAAGCCACAAGGTAACCTGAACCAGCACGCAGGCTATGCCAACATCGCTGATGGTGACGCGCATATCGCCAACGTGGTTGCCCAGTTGCAGAAGAGCCCACAGTGGAAAAACATGGCCATCGTGATCACGTATGATGAAAACGGCGGTTTCTGGGATCACAAAGCAGTACCGAAGGGCGATGCATGGGGTCCAGGTACCCGTATTCCTGCGCTGATCATCTCCCCATGGGCACGCAAGAACTTCATCGACCATACCCAATACGATACTGCGTCGATCCTGCGCTTTATTACCCGTCGTTTCGGTCTGGAAACCCTGCCGGGTCTGGCCCAGCGTGATGCTGCGCTGGTCAAGAATGGCGGCGTGAAAATGGGTGACCTGACGTCCGCGTTTGATTTTACGCAGACACCACAATAAATAGTTCGACTCCTTTTTGCTGAAGCAAGAAGGAAATAAACCGTCAATATCAAAAACACATCGCACGCATTTTGCTGGCGATGTGTTTTTTTATGGTAATTGCGTGGGATGCCTCGTGAGGATACAGGCGAATGTATGGTCATCTATGGTGAGGGGTGCGAGGCGGGCAGAAGTTAGGCGTTGAGGTGCGCTGCTGTCTTTTTATCCGCAACTATTTGTAAGTGATCATACTTTGCGCCAAAGGATGCCGGAGTGCTGGTACGTATGCATGGGCTGGATCATAATGTGTTACCGAATCAATTTATGTGGCGTAATCCGCTTTCAAGCGCCCGGAATTTGTTTTAATATCCACGGGTGCTCGGTATATAAGAATAGGGCTATAACTAAAAATGTGACGGAGTTATCTAAAGTAGCTGCGTTTTTATTTTTAAGCATTATGTTGATGTTTGATATTCATATGGCTGTAGATGAATATTTTGACTTCAAGATGGGGAGTGTGTCCTAATGCACATTATGGAAGATAAGACAGTATAAGATATGACATCTCAAGCGCATGTATTTCCAGCTCGTATTTTTTATCGTATCAGTGATGCGTTCTTCGCTTCTCACGGTGATGGCCTGCGTGCTGTTCGTTCACCAGCACGGGTCTTGTGTGCGGGGGTGCTGGGTTTTGCGCTGACCAGTGGCGCTTGGGCGGAGGAATTACCGGCACCGAGCAATCTGGAGAGTGCCAAGTCGGATCTCTTGCAACTGGATCGAACCATTTCCAGTCTGAAGCAGCGCCTGACTTTGCCTGCGCGGACCGTGCTGCTGTTTGGCCTGACGCCGCACAGCCAGCTTTCGGTGCGCAGTATCGCGGTCAAGCTGGATGGTCGGGCACTGCCTGTACGCGAGTATGATGCGCAAGCGCTCAATGCCTTGCTGCAGGGCGGTATGGATACGCTGATGGATGCCAATCTGCCGGTTGGCGATCATGTACTGGAGGTGCTGGTGACCCAGAATGATAAGGCACCGGTTTCCCAACGGATCGAGTTTACCAAGTCATTGGCCAAGGATATTGTGGCGATCAAATTCAAAGAACGTCCCGGTCTGGATGAGCAGCCTCTGGCTGTCGTGGAATGGAGTCAGCATGATTAATCACGATATGGATAATCAAAACGTCGCTGATCGGGAAGTGGCTTATCAGAATCAAACCGGTATGACCCGGATCCGCGCAGCCAGATCTGTACTGTCTTTGGCACTGGGATTAACGCTGACGGTCGGTTTATGTGCATCTACAGGTGCAACACCACTGGAAGTGCGTCGTGATGCCCGTGAGCCGGGCTTTGCTCAGGTGATGTACGATTATTATCAGAATCATCTCTATGAGGCGCTGACGAC
>JASLEL010000189.1 GCA_030151145.1 Aquirhabdus sp.
ACGTTTACCACTGCTCAGTGCCCGTGTCCCGAGACGGGGCAGTGAAGGCAGTCGTCAATTCTGGTATAACATGGCGACGCTTGCGGGTTGGCAGATCATCGGTGACGCACCGGATATCCCCAAAGCCGTGGTGATTGCCGGTCCGCATACCTCCTACTGGGATGGGCTGGTCGCGGCGGTGATGATCCTGTCCTTTGGCGTTGAGCTGCATGTGCTGGCCAAAGCGGAATTGTATAAGCCCCCGTTTAAAGGGCTGATGGACTGGTTTAAGGTCATTCCGGTGGACCGCAGCTCGCCGCATGGGCTGGTTGGGCGACTCTGTCAGGAGTTTGCGAGGCGTGAGCGCTTCTGGCTTGCCATGTCGCCTGAAGGCACACGCAAGGCCGCGCCGCGTTGGCGGAGCGGGTTTTACCGCATTGCGGTGGCCGCAAAGGTGCCGATCGTAATGGTGGGACTGGACTATAAACGTAAAGCCGTGGTGTTTCTGGGGGTGTTTGAGCCGACAGGGGACTATGCGCGTGATTTGCCGCAGATCATTGAGCACTATGCCGGACTTGAGCCCTTAAAGCGTGCCGGACTGTCGGCACCACTCAAGGCATTCCTGCCGGGTGAGTGAGCGTGAGTAGCGCTTGAGATTTTTTGATGGTTTGATACGACATTTTACTGACTTGAGAATGAGGGTGGACTGTGGTCGCGACGGGTATGAAGGGTGCAAAGCAAATGATGGTGAAATGGTCTCTGGGTGCAGGCATAGGGGCGGCGCTGCTTGTGGCCGGATGTACGTCTAACCCGCCTGCACCCACATCACCCGTCCAGCTCCGCCAGCCGGTGATCGCGCTGGCTTTAGGCGGTGGCGGGGCGAAGGGCTTTGCTCATATCGGCGTGATCAAAGTCCTTGAGTCGCATGGTATCCATCCGGTGATCGTGACCGGCACCAGTGCGGGTAGCTTCGTCGGCAGTCTGTATGCCAGCGGCATGTCGCCATACAAGCTGCAGGAAGCCGCCATGAGCCTGCAGGACGCTGATATCCGTGATATCACCCTGAGCAGTCAGGGCTTTCTGATCGGTCAGAAGCTGCAGGACTACGTCAATGGCAAAGTCGGCAATCGCCCGATTGAGCAACTCCCGATGCGCTTTGCCGCAGTCGCGACCCAACTGGATACCGGCGCCAAGACGGTCTTTACCCGAGGCAATACCGGTCAGGCGGTGCGGGCATCGTGCAGTATCCCCAATGTCTTTATCCCGGCGGTGATCGGTGGCAAGAAATACGTCGATGGCGGTCTGGTCAGTCCGATCCCGGTCTCGGCGGCACGGGATATGGGCGCGGACATCGTGATCGCGGTGGATATCTCGGCACGGCCTAAAGCCGGTCAGGGCGGCCTGTGGGGGCTCCTAGATCAGACCATCAACATCATGGGCCAGCAGGGCATCAATGCGGAGCTGTCGCAGGCGGATGTGGTAATCAAGCCGGACGTGGGCAATGTCGGTGTCATGGATCTGAACAGCCGTCAGCAGTCGATACTGGAAGGGGAGCGTGCGGCCCAGACCCAGCTTGCCGCCGTTGATCAGGCCATTGCCCGTTTTAAAGCTTCTGCTGCAGCCCGTCAGCCTGCACCGCGGGCCAAGATCTAATGTGCTGAGCCGGGTCTGACGCGTCGCTTTGTTGTCGTGATGTTGTCACGGATGGTTGTATCCCACCCTGAGGATGACTAGAGTGACTAGACAGGGGAAATGATCGGTTAAGCCAGCTAAGTCAAGGTTAAGCCGTGAAAACAAAGGCAAACGTACATCGCGCACATACCGATTCATGTACGCGCCAGCAAAGATTTAGATGGGATGAGTGCAATGAATTTTACCGATTTCTGGGCGCATGCCGATGTGCTGGCACGCACGCTGACCGTGATCCTGGTGGTGATGTCCATCACGACATGGACCGTGTTTCTGCTCCGCGTCTGGGCGACCAAGCAAGCGCGTGTGACGGCCATGCAGCAGTTGGAGGATTCGGTGGCTGAGGTGGCACGTCAAGGTCAGGACCTGACGCTGGAATGCCGCCGTGATGTCGCCGAGCAGGCACTGCTGCAGCAACTTGCCCGGACGCGCAATTCGGTTGAGCGCGGGATCACGGTACTCGGAACCATCGCGGCCATCTCGCCTTTTATCGGGCTGTTCGGGACGGTGTGGGGGATCTTTCACGCGCTGGTGTCGGTCGGTCAGTCAGGACAGGCAGGTCTTGCGCAGGTGGCGGGTCCGGTCGGCGAGGCGCTGATCATGACCGGGCTGGGTCTTGCGGTTGCAATTCCTGCCGTGCTGACCTACAACATCTGTGTGCGGCTGAACCGTGTCCTCGCCAATCACCTGCATGACCGCGCCCATAGCCTGTTGGTCGAGCAGCTCTTGGCCAAGCCTAAGGCCGCGGCGACAAGCCTTGGAGGATCGCTCTGATGAGCTTTCATCTGCGCGATGAACAGGATCAGGGCATGAGCGAGATCAATCTGATCCCGCTCATCGACATCATGCTGGTACTGATGATCATTTTTCTGGTCACCGCGACCGTGACCAATCCCGGCGTGCGGGTCAATTTGCCCGAAGCCAATAACCAGCCCATCGCCAAGACCCCTGAAGTCGTGACCATCACCATCGACGCCCAAGGCGTGATTCACTGGAATCAGGAGGTGGTGAGTCTGGATGAGGCGGGTCAGCGCATGGTACAGGCTGCCAAAGCTGCGACCAAGCCGACCTTGCATCTGCGCACCGACCGCAATGCCAAGTACGATACGCTGGCGCAGATCATGGCGCGCGCCAATCAGGCCGGCATCACCGATCTGGCCTTTATCAGCCAGCCGCTTCATCACTAAGATCATCAGAAATGGAGCGAGCACATCTTGCAGGGCGAGATGGTGCTTGCCTCAATGATATGGATTGGAGCTGCATTTTTTAGATTTTGCTGTATCTGACAGTCGGTTGGCTTAGAGTCGGTTTTTTTATAAATGAATCAGGCGTGGCAATGCCATCAGCACC